>JBDNAP010000442.1:0-8924 GCA_039768325.1 Thiogranum sp. | reverse complement strand
TTATTCGGCCAGCAGCTGTTGGCGGCTACCCACATTTTGACTATATCCGGGATGATAGATGGAATGGCAACGTGGTTGGTCGAATGAATTCGACCCTCATATTGGCGGCCAGGCCCGATAGCGACGATGTTTCCCCTGTCCATAGCAGGCCTGCTGCTTACCCTGAACAGTTTGAGATCATATGGAACACATAAAAACCGGGAATGAAACTTGAGATCCGGCATGCCTGACTGCGATACGCGCAATGGCCGTACTCAAAGTGTATATCCGGCTTTTCTCAGTGCCGCACCCAGCTGGTCTTCACTGAAGCCGTTGAGCCGCTGATCTCCAACCAGGATGATCGGCACCCCGCGACCTCCCAGTTTTTTATAATCCCGCCGGCCCTTGTTGGTATTTTCGACATCGTATTCCCTATACACAATGCCCTTGCGGCTGAACCAGGCTTTCGCCTTTTTGCAATACCCGCAACGACGGGTCGTATAAATCACAACCGTCTTTCCCGCGACGTCAAGAGCTTTCTCCCGCCCCTCCGCTGAGCCACCTTTATAGGTATTAACACGCACAGAAATCTGTTGCGCCCTGGATGGATCCGGCGGTGGCTGGTCGCCAATGTGCACCCGGCCGTTTGCATCCTTCCACTTATAGATTGTTCCGGCCATCGCTGCCGGCATACACACCAGCGTCGCGACCAATCCCAGGCAGATAATACGGGTCTTCATTTATACCCCTCTTGGTAGAATGTCAGGCACCGTTGCCCGGTATTCGACACAAACAGGAGCCGACTTGAGGCGGGGATAGTGGAATCAGAGCAATGACAATGTGGGCCGGGACAGATGCTCCCGTACCCTATGGTCGAAGAGCCGGCACAATTCAGTGAGTTCATGATAACCCTGCGCACGGATTCGTATACTGTCGGCCTGCCACTCGAGCCAGTTTCTCTGCTCGAAATCGCGCAGACGCTCAGTCTCGTAGGCGAAAAACTTTTTAAATTGAATACCCCATTTTTCCTCGATAGCTGCGACGCGTATACAGCAAGCGGAGAGAATCATGCCCATGATCTCACGCCGCAGCACATCGTCCGCCTCCAGTTCTATGCCGCGCACCACGGGGATTTTCTGCTGATTCAATAGCGCCTGATAACTTTCCCAGCGTGATTCATTCGCTGCGTAGAATTCCCCCACCGACGATAAAGCCCCGGGTCCGATCCCAATCACATCGAGATTGGGCAATACCGTAAAACCAAGCAACGACCATTGCAACGTTCCGGCAGCCTTCGCCTGCAAGAAAAAATCATCCGCGCGTAAAAACCAGTCAAGGCCGATATTCTGATAGCCGATCGATGAAAGGATTCGGCTTAACGACTGGTATCGATTGTCGTGAGCGCCTATCAGCCGAACCCGATCCGGGCACTGCTCAGCCAGAAAGCGTTCCATCGTCTGTGTCGGTGTGAACACATGCTGCTCGTGAAAACACAGATCCACCACCATCTGCTGAATTCCTAACCGACGTGCCTGTTTGATCGCCACACCCAGTTCATCCAGCGCATTCGCCGCATCCGCCTGATCCGAATACGCAAAGCGCACGCTGTTGAAACCGAGGATACGCAACAGTCGCAGCCGCGCCTGGGACGGAATCACAAATTCCATACAGGCACACCAGTTGGCTCTGCCACTTTGATTGACTGAAAAGGATTCCTGAATAATGGCGACCAGGCGGTAAAGCTGATCGTCAGTCCAGTCGGTAGAAATGGAGCCGGAACAGATGAGCTGTTGTACAGGCCGGTCTGAGTCGAACAACGCTCCCTGCAGGGTCAGTTCGCACTCGATTGCATTTAATCTGCGCGAGGAGGATATGTCCGCACCCCGAACCGGCGGCGAATCGCCTGCACAGGAATCCTGAATATACAGCGCCAGCGGCGCCGGCAGCGGATCACCATTACTCTGTTCAATCCAGTTGCAGTATTCCTCGCTACTGTAATCGCTGCTGAACGACGCCAACCCCGGATACAGACCGTAGGATTTTTCCGCGACATCCGGAACGGTGAGCGCGGCACACTTTGTATCGGTGGAAGAGAACATGACTCGTTTTCTGCTGAGCTACAGGCAGGTATATTAGACAGGAAACCCGGTGGCTACTTTGATTCAGATCAACAGCCCGGACGAATCGCCTTCATCGCCATTCTTCAGCGTACCCGTGAAGATACAATGATCCTGCCGAAGCAGGATGACGCTGTTTTGTCGGAATCCTTGCCTGCTTGTCGGCATTATTTACATATAAACCATTGATAAAATGAGAAGATATTCTCTAATAAGTTGTTTTATATGATATTTAAAATAGATTGCACAGACCTTGCATGAAATAATTTACAGCAGCTATTATAAAGCTGCCTGAACAACAATAAACCCGCAAGCCCCGGTTACAGGGGCAAAACCGGGTAGGGGAAGATCACTATGAAATACATTGCCATGGGGCTGGGTGCTACACTGTTGCTGGTCAACTTTGCGCCGATTGCCGCTGAAACCATCATATTAATTGCACTTAATTTCGGGCCACCGCCGCTATTACACCCCTGAATCGTTGGTAAACCGGCAGAGATGCCGGGGGTAGTCCACAGATGCAAAAACCCGTATTGGGGTACCAGCGACTTGTGCTGTCGATGATCTTCGGTTTCTTGCTGAGCCCCGGGTCCGCAGCTGAACAGCGCCCGAATGCTCCGCTACCCTTTTCCGAGTTCAACCGGCTCGCCAAGGCGGTCAGTGATGCCCCGACACCCGTGCGGGTGGATTTTGCCCTGGCCGCTGTCTCGGAGATGGTAATCGCCTATCGCAACGAAGCCGACCGCGCGCGGCGGGATGCACGCGACAACATGGCAGGTCGAAGCCCGGTGCGCTGGGCATTTGCGGTGGACGCCTACGCGGCCGACCTGACGGCTGTCGTAAACAGCGTGACCGGTGACACAGCAATCGAAATCGATATCGGGCCCGCCGACGGCGTCGCCCTGAACATCGATGGCAGACCCGTCATGGTGAGTTTTCCGGAAACGCGGCAACAGGCGGTCTTCGAGCGGCGGGTTATCGAACGTTTCTGCACTATCTACCGGTGTGAGGAGCTGATCGCCGAGTATCACCGTCCGGACCTGTCGCCACCCGTCAAGAATGCAGCCCCGCTCTGGAGTTTCAGCGAACAGGCAGGCCCGGTCTGCGCCACCGATGACGGCCTTGAGTTCCAGTTTCAGGACACGGTGAATCTCAGTCAAAAAAGAAAAGCCTGTGGCCAGATCGTAGCAGAACTGAATGCACTTGCCGGGATTATCGCCGAAAACCTGTCGGGCGGAGTCCGCATTGACTGGAACAGGCTCGCCATCCGCCCCCTCGCGGGAGAGGACCAGCACCTGGTCGAGCTGGATGGCCAAGGCGGCTCCATCCGCATGCCCCTGCCAGCCCTTGCCGCAACCACACAGCTCTTCATACTGGTACGCCCCTGGCTGGCGGCGAAGGTGAAAGGCGGCGGTGTCCGGCAGGTGGTGATTAACGCCGACCGCTTGATGGCGCCGCTGCTCCAGCCTGCAGAAAACATGTAAGCCATTGATTCAATAATTGACTGCACGGAATGTGAAGCGATGAGGAATGACCCGGGCGCCCCGCCTCAACGTTCCTGTACGCGTCTTTATGGTCTCCAAGGCATGGAACCGAAAGCAAGGCCAAACGTGATTGGAACACGACGGGAACGGCGGACCTTGGACCTGTTTCCAGCAGCAGGAGCCGCAGGCCGGCCCTGACAAGATAATAGTCTCAGTGATTCAACCGCATAGATACGCAGCTTGACCTGTATTCCTTGTTGCCAGTACCCTGCCCTTCGTTCTGTATCGCTTGCGCCGTTGCAAAGGGGTATTCTGCCAGTGAAAACAAGATGCCTGCCGCTTTGCCTTGCTGTTCTTCTCCTGTCCGCCTGTTCTACAACCGAGGTGCTGGATACCTGGAAGGATGACTCCCAGAATCAGACATTTAAAAATGTCCTGGTCGTCGCCGTTAGCAAGGTACCGTCGTATCGGGCCCGGGTTGAACACCAACTTGTTAACATCATCGAAATGGCGGGCGCCGATGCAAAGGCTGCGGTCGATATTCTGCCGGATACTGAATTGATTGACGAAGCGGCAGCGTCTGCAGCGGTCAAGAATACCGGGGCTGACGCTGTCATGGTTGTACGCGTTATAGATACAGAGAAGGAGGAGCTGTATACCCCCGGAACTACCTACCTGCGGGGAGGCTATGACGATAAATACAACTTAAGCTGGAACGAGTATTACGGCGGCGGCTACCGGGCCGCACCTGGCTACTCCAGGAAATTCAGTGTATCCACAGTTGAGACCACACTCTTTGATGCAGCCAGCAGCAAACGTGTCTGGTCAACCGTCGCAGCCATAACAGAGGCCACAGAGGGAGCTGCCATAAACGCCTACCTCGAGGTGATCAGCAAGCCAATTAAGGAAAGCGGCCTGTTCGAGTAACACAAGGGTGCTGTTCTAAGGCAGGAGGAAACTATCCAGCAGAAGCCCTGCCAGCAGCAATGCGGTGAATGCCAGACCGTTAATCGCCACCCTGGCCCGGCGCTTGCGGTGGGGTTTAACCCAACCATACACTGACCAGAGACTGCGCAGACCGATCGCCAGACTCACCGTCAGCAATGCCATACCGGCAGGCAGCAGATTCATTCCCGCTATCAGATGGAGCTCGATAAGCAGCAGCCCGACAAAAGCGGCCATGAAAGTACTGCTGTAGACCATATAGTGAATTGAACAACGCTCTGCCCATAGCGGAAACCGGACCATCAAGGCCCCAAATGCAAACAGGCTGCCAATACCTGCAATCATGGAAAGTACAGCATCCAGTTCGATAACCCTGCCGGATAAGAACATGTAAGTAGACAGGGCCACCATGAGCACAGTATGAAAAAGCGCGCCTGCGGGAAACAAGCGCGCCGGGGACTCCGCCAGACGCCACCACGTCAGGCTCAAACCTTTTCTTTCCGAACCTGTTCCAGATCCAATTGCCAGACACATTATTCCTGTCCACCGCCTACACCAGAGGCTACGAATTTAGCAGTCCTGGCAGCGGAATGTCGGTGATTAAGTCACGCAGGCTGACGACTTTCGCGAGCCGGCCGACAATGCCGCCGGGGCACAGATCAGCCTGCCTGTAGAGGCGGCAATGTTCATGGCCAGTTCGTAATGTAGCCGGCCTGACCGCTAACGTTTCAATAGTCCGGAAAAAGCGCTCTACCACCGCATTATCATCGCAGTACGCCGTGCGTTCATTGCACTGAAACTTCGCTGCCGGTCAGGCTCGTATCGCTGCAGACAGCCTTTAAGCCCTGTCAAGGTGGGCAATCGGGCTGCGATGCAACAGACCACATACAGCCCAAATCGTTTAAGACGATGGGAAAATCGCCAGAAAGCCGTACCACGAAACCAATCCAAGCCGTCGCACAATGCTGCCACACGCTAAGACCTGAAATCGAAAGCCGGGGCAACTCATTGATTTAATGGTGGGTCGTATAGGATTCGAACCTATGACCAATTGGTTAAAAGCCAACTGCTCTACCAGCTGAGCTAACGACCCGTATGAGAGGCGGGCATGATACCGAACCAGCAAAAAATGACAAGCCTCTGACCGGTCCGGGGAAGCTTATACCACCTGCAGCCGGCGCTACGCTTCCGGCAACAGGCGTTAGTCCCGGTAACAGGTCGGGTCTTCGACACCTGCTTCCGCAAACCCGCGAGCGCGCAGTCGACAGGAATCACATCTGCCGCAGGCCCGCCCGGCTGCATCGGCTGTGTAGCAGGATACAGTCAGCCCATAATCCACGCCCAGACGATTGCCGGTTTGAATAATGCCCGCTTTGCTCAAGTCAATGAGCGGTGCGTGCACCTGAAAAGACCCGCCTTCGACACCCGCCCGGGTGGCGAGTTGACAGAGGCCTTGAAAGGCTTTGATATAGGCTGGCCGGCAATCCGGATAACCGGAATAGTCGACGGCATTGACACCAATGAACAGGTCCCAGGCACCGAGCACTTCCGCCCAGCCCAGCGCCAGTGATAGAAAAATGGTGTTGCGGGCAGGGACATAGGTTAGCGGAATGCCCTCACCGGGGTGATCGGGGACTTCGATGGCGGAATCCGTCAAGGCCGAGCCGCCAATACTGGTCAGATCGAGCGGGATTATTTTGTGTTCCGCTGCCCGCAATGATTCAGCAACCCGCCGTGCTGCAGCCAGCTCTGCACGATGACGTTGGCCGTAATCCAGACTCAACGCGTAGCAGTGGTATCCCTCATGCTGCGCTATTGCCAGTACGGTTGCCGAATCCAGACCACCGGACAGCAGTACCACGGCTTTAGTGTCCAGCTTCATTACCCCAGAGTAGTTTATGCAACTGAATCTGGAAACGAACCGGGAGGCGATCCTCTAGCAGCCACTCAGCCAGTCGGGTGGCGTTCTGCTGGCCGGCACTGGGAGAGAACAGCACTTCACAACGCCCGGGCAGGTGGTACTCATCGAGCACCCCTCGCGCCCACTCATAATCGGCACGATCGCAGATAACAAACTTCACCTGGTCACGTGGGGTCAGGCAGTCGAGATTCTGATACCGGTTCTTGTCCAGCTCCCCGGAAGCGGGTGTTTTCAAATCCACGACCTTCATCACGCGGGTATCCACCTGACTGACATCCACGGCCCCACTGGTTTCCAGCGACACCCGGTAGCCGGCATCACACAGACGCGACAGCAAGGCCAGACAGGCGGGCTGCGCCAGCGGCTCACCGCCGGTCACGGTCACATGCCGTACCTGGTAAGCGGCAACCCTGGCCACCACCGCGCCGGTCTCCATATAGTCACCGCCCCGGAATGCATATTCGGTATCACAGTACTGACAGCGTAACGGACACCCGGTCAGGCGCACGAACACCGTGGGCAAACCTACCAGTGTCGATTCGCCCTGCAGGGAAAGAAAGATTTCGCTGATTCTCAGGCGCTCGCTGACAGCGTCCGGCACCTTTCGGACCAAGGGTTCCATAGCGTTATGGTAACACCACGCCCCCTGAAAGTGGTTTTTCCCCTCATTGAGTGGGGTAGGTTGCGGGCTGCACAGACTGACCGCAAAGAAGGTGAATCGCCGCCAGGCGAGAGAAGGTCCCCTGGGGGAGAGGGTGCCCTGGGGTACAGCGTGTGCTCCGAAGACTTATGTCGGCTAACCTGCGCACCCACCAGGACACGGTTGTCGCTAATGCCCTTCCCGCTTCATCCGCTCGAGACGTTCCTGCGCCAGTCTGGCGGTCGTGGTACCGGGATAAGCCTGCACCACCTGGGCGAGCATCTCCCGTGCTTTTGCCCAGTCTTTAAGCTCGTACTGAATGTAACCTATCTTAAGTTTTGCATCGGCTATCTTGGTACTGTCGGGATAGGCCTCGACCACCTTGCCGAACTCGCTGAGCGCTGGCTGAAACTCTCGCGTAACGTAGTAGACTTCACCCAGCCAGTACTGGGCATTGTCGGCATAGCTGCTGCCCGGATATTTTTTCAGAAAAGCCTGAAAAGCCGTTGAGGCCTCCGTATAACGGCCTTCCTTCAGCTGCTCCAACGCACGATCGTAATCCTTACGCTGTTCTGCCGGATTCAATGCGGCTGATGCAGCCGCACTGCCCGCAGTGGTGGCAGTGAAGCTCGCCGAGGGCGCAAACGGCGCCGCCGATGGTGGTGTCAGCCCGCCTGGCTGCGTCGGCACCATAGCTGCTGTCCCGGGCATATCTGTCTGACCCTGCACTCCGCCGGCTTCCAGACGGTGCAGGCGACGGTCTATATCAAGATACAGATCGCGCTGGCGCTTCTGCAGACTCTCCATACTGTGCGTCTGCACCTCAATATCGCCGCGCAGTTGCTGTACCTCGCGCTGCAGTGCAGACACCTGTTCCATCAGACCGACCAGACTGCGACTGTCCAGTCTGCGCTCCAGTTGCTGTAACCTGGTTTCCAGCTCGCCCTTACTGACCGCCGATACCGTTGCACCATAAACCAGCAGGCAGACCGCCAGCGCTGTCTTAGTACGCCACATAGACCAGTTCCACACGCCGGTTCATGCTCCAGGCCGATTCGTCATGGCCTTCAACGGCCGCTTTTTCCTCACCGTAGCTGACCGTTGTCATCTGCGAGGCCAAAACCCCCTGAAATTCCATCATACGGCGCACCGACTGAGCGCGCTTTTCGCCGAGCCCGATATTGTATTCACGCGATCCACGCTCATCACCGTGACCTTCGATAGAGACTTTCAGATTCGGATTCGCGGCCAGAATGGCCGCATGGGCCATCACAAATTCCCGATCCTGTTCCGCCACCTCACTGCTGTCGAATTCAAAATAGATCACACGCTGTGACACGGGACTGCTGGGATCGGTAAGCGATTCAATGGTCAGATCACTGTATCCGCCGACCGCGGAAGCCGTTGCATCAGCGGCAGCCGCATCGATGCCGGCTTCACTACTACGATCCTCAACAACCGCTGCATCACCTGTTTTCTTGTCACCGGTTGAACTGCAAGCTGCCAGCCATACGATTGATAATACGACCACGACTGTCTGTATAAATTTCATATCTTCTCTCCTTTACCTGACCATGTTTCAACGTTAAGCGGAGCCTGTACGGCCGACGTTCTGCATCGGCCTACGAACCCCATTTTATTTACGACCTACAAACGGTGACCAGACCGGTTCCCGCACATTGCCTTCACGTAAACTGAATTGCTGGTGAAAACGCCCGTCACTGGAAACGGCCGCAAGCACACCGCGGTGCCCGGTCTCTGTAGCATAGATAATCATGCTGCCATTGGGTGCGAAACTGGGTGATTCATCCAGCCGCCCCTCACTCAGCACCCGCAGC
>JBDNAP010000070.1:0-5807 GCA_039768325.1 Thiogranum sp. | reverse complement strand
GCGTCGATACCGGATGCAAGCCCGCTGGTAATGGTGAGCCCGCAGCAGGCAAGGTGTGCGGCGAACTCAGCGGCCAGCGCCAGGCCGTCATGGCTGGGGTTGCGACTGCCGACAATCGCCAGTTGAGGTTGAGACAGATAGTCCGGATCGCCATGGATAAACAATAGCGCCGGTGGGTCGGAAATTTCCTTCAACAGTGCCGGGTAGTCAGGGTCCAGACAGGTCATGATGTTGTTGCCGGATTGCGCTAACCAGTGCAGATCGCGCTCCACGGCAGCCCAGTCAGGATTGATCAGGAAATCGACGCTTTCCTGAGGCAGGCCGACGCTGCGTAAATGCTCGGCACCTGCCTCGAATATCGCTGCCGGAGAATCAAATTCGGAAAGCAGCTTCAGGCAGCGGCGGTTACCAATTCCTGGAGCCCGGTGCAATGCCAGCCAGTAGTGGAAGTCGTCCCGTTCGCTAGCGGGGTTTTGGAAGGGGTTGGCGTGCGGCCTCATCCTTGAGGGTCCTCATAAAAAACCGGTACCTCGGTACATGGCTGACTACCATGCCCGAAGGTACCGGTTTTTGCCAGTTTTTATACCGCCGCTCAGGGGTTGCGGATGATATCTCCAACGTGCAGTGCGCTGCTGGCTTTCATGATAAGCCCGAAGCTGACCTTGTCAAAGGTCCTGAATATCATCAATAAACCTGCCTTTTCATCAGGCAGTTTTACACTCGCGTTGCGTTCATCGCTGACCTGGTCGACGATCCGCTCGCCGGCCTGGAAGATCTCGAAGACGCTGCCGACGTCGACACCTTCACGACTGCCGCGGTTCACGACAACAATCTGGTATTGCCCGATCTGGCTGACGCCGTCGACAACCGAGATAATGGTGCCCTCAATATCCTTTTCAGGAGAATGCGGGGTGAAATACGCATACACATCTTCCTGGGTCATCGGCATAACGCGGTCACCGATATTGATTTCGCGTGTGGTGCGGGTCAGTTTCATGGTGGACGGGTCACCGAATTTCTCCACCGCACCGTCACCCAGATAGAGGGCTTCATAACCCAGCACTTCTCCGCTATACGGGTCCATGTAAGCATCGCCGGGCCGGAAAAGGTGGAAACGATCGCCTTCGTCGGTTTTCAGGCCACGCACATAAACCCGGTCGCCGACACCAACGATAAGGTGCTCATCCGCGCTGGAGACGACATAGGCGGCATTTTCCATCGTGTCCTGATCGACAACCAGTGGCTGAGTCAGGAATTGCTGAATGGCATCGATCGGGATGGTGGGGATCGCTTTGTCGAGGCGTTCCACGCGTGCTTTTGGCGAAAGTTTGTAAGTGCCTTTACCGCGCTGAACGCGCAGTTGCGGCTTCCCATCCACGTATACCAGGTTAATGATGTCACCGGGGTAAATGAGGTGGGGATTGTCGATCTGCGGATTGACATACCAGATTTCCGGCCACAGCCAGGGGCTAACCAGAAACTGTGCAGAAATGTCCCACAGGGTGTCTCCCTTGACGACCACGTGGCGGTCGGGGTGTCCGTCCTTGAGTGTCACCTGGTCAGCGTATGCGGCAGTGGCCAGCAGAGCCAGAGCCAGCGCCAGCGATTTGAATGTCGACATATAGGCGTCCCTTTATCTGTTTCCCGTTTTTGTCTATTGTTTGTGCTGGCGACAGCGCCAGCACACGAATTCGATCATATATAACGGCAGTCGGTGCCCGGAGTGTAGCGAAAATTGTCCTGTTCAAGAATATCAACATTCGGCAAACGGCCTTATGATCATTATGTTAGAGTATATAGGCATCATAAACGGTAATTTGTGACATACATCACATGGCTATTCTCGACATACTCCATTACCCCGACCCACGGTTGCGCACGCCGGCCAAAGCGGTTGACAGTATCGACGATCAGCTGCGTACCCTGGTCGATAACATGTTTGAAACCATGTATCAGGCACCCGGTATCGGACTGGCGGCGACCCAGGTAAATGTACACAAGCGGATTTTGATTATTGACATATCCAAGGACCAGGATCAGCCCATGGTGTTCATTAATCCCGAAATTCTGGAAAAAAGTGGTGTTGAGGATATGGATGAGGGCTGTCTTTCGGTTCCCGGCATTTATGAGCGGGTGCAGCGTGCCGAGCGCATCAGGCTTACAGCGCTGGATTTACAGGGGGAGTCGTTTGATCTGGATGCGGAGGGTCTGCTTGCGGTATGCATTCAGCACGAGATTGATCACCTTGATGGCAAGTTGTTTGTGGATTACCTGTCTCAGCTGAAACGACAGCGAATCCGTAAAAAGCTCGAAAAACAGCGTCGCCACGGTGACGGCGGGGCGCCTGCTGAGAGACATGCCGAACCCGTGATCTAGTGTACCCCGTCACTGATATTGGCCCATTCAGAGCGTCCCCACGAGGTCAGGCACCAACAGTAGGCGCTTTAGGCGAGGTGCGATCCACGGGGAATGACGCGCCCTTTCCAAGGATCGGAACGCTGCAATGGCCTCGTGGGGACGCTCCCTGCTGGCGAGCCGGGAAGCGGCCATCCGCTACGTTATGCCTCTTGGCAACGGCGTGGCCATTTTCTGCGAGGCAAGCCTCGCCCAAAGCGCCTACTTTTGGTGCGCTAACCGCTTCCTGGCCTGCTGCATGGGCCAATATCAGTGACGGGGTGCCCTAGCCTGATGATGCGAGTCGTATTCGCGGGTACCCCGGATTTCTCCGTGCCAATACTCCAGGCGGTGTTGGACAGCAGGCATTCTGTGGTTGCGGTTTACAGCCAGCCCGATCGCCCTGCTGGTCGCGGGCGTAAGCTGACCCCGAGCCCGGTCAAACAGCTGGCCCTGCAGCACCATATCCCGGTTTTTCAGCCCGCCAGTCTCAAAGGTAGCGAAGCCCAGCGGGAACTTGCCGAACTCAGGCCTGACCTGATGGTGGTCGTTGCCTATGGCCTGATCCTGCCGCAGGCGGTGCTCTATCTGCCTGCAAGAGGTTGTGTGAATCTGCACGCCTCGCTGCTGCCACGCTGGCGTGGGGCGGCCCCCATACAACGCGCGATTCTCGCCGGTGATCGGCAATCAGGGGTGTGCCTCATGCAGATGGAGGCTGGACTGGATTCCGGACCGGTACTGGCTGAGGTGCGAACCGACATTGCCGATGATGATACCGGTGGTTCGCTGCACGACCGTTTGAGTGGGCTGGCGGCCGATCTGCTGGTGAGGCACCTGGGTGATCTGGAACAAGGTGTTCTCGAGCCGGTTGTACAGGATGAAAGTCTGGTCAGTTATGCCAGTAAGCTCGATAAAGGCGAGGCAGTCCTAAACTGGCAACAGGATGCGGCTCAACTGGAACGCCAGGTACGGGCTTTTAATCCCTGGCCGGTGGCGCAGGCAAAGTACCAGGGGCAGGTGTTACGCGTCTGGAGTGCCAAGGCCATCGATGGCGCAGCTGGTCTGCCCGGCAGCGTGGTTGCTGCCGGTAAACAGGGCATCGATGTGGCATGCGGCAGTGGTTGTCTGCGATTGCTGACTATCCAGTTGCCGGGAGGTAAACGGCTAAGCGCTGCTGATTTTCTGAATGCCCGCTCAGTAGATGGCGTAGTGCTTGAATAATCACTGTGAAACAGCACACAGAAGCTTGTTTGTGAAAACACCCGGTCAGCCCCGCAAGATCGCCGCACAAATGGTATTTCACGTGTTGGACCGGGGTGAATCCCTTAACAGCCTGTTGAGACCGCGGCTTGCGAAACTCAGCGATCCGCGCCAGCGCGCGCTCGCGCAGGAACTGACTTTTGGTACCTTGCGCTGGAGTTATCGTCTTGAGGCTGTGCTCAACAGACTGCTTAAAAAGCCACTCAAAAAAAAAGACAGGGATGTCCATGCCCTGCTTCTGGTAGGGCTTTACCAGCTGCTGTTTCTTGAAATGCCGCCACACGCCGCAGTCGGTGAAACGGTAGCTGTTGCTCGTCAGTTGGGCAAGGAATGGGCGGCGGGTCTGGTAAACGGTGTATTACGCAATGCGCAGCGCCGGTCCAATGCCCTTCTGGAGTCTGTCGACGGCGCTGCATCAGCGCGCTGGTCGCATCCAGACTGGTGGATCAGGCTGCTGCAGCAGGACTGGCCGCAGGATTGGCAGCACGTTCTGGAGGCCGGCAATCAGCGTCCGCCCATGGTGTTGCGTGTGAATGTGTCGCGAACGGATCGCAGTGCGTATCTGCAACTTTTGAAACAGTCCGGCATTATGGCAAAACCGTCGCCCTTTCCCGACACTGCCATCCGACTGGAAGAGCCGGTCGCTGTCGATAACTTGCCCGGTTTTTTCGCCGGACTGGTTTCTGTGCAGGATGGTGCCGCCCAGCTGTCGGCACCCTTATTGAATCTGGAAAGTGGGCAGCGGGTGCTGGATGCCTGCGCAGCCCCGGGTGGAAAGACAGGGCATATACTTGAATCGGTACCGGATTTGGGGGCTTTAATCGCCATCGACAGCGATGATAGGCGGCTTATAAAGGTAGCGGAAAACCTGCACCGCTTACAGTTCAATACCGAATTGCTTGCCGCCGATGCCGGAGCCCCCGAGTCGTGGTGGGATGGTGAGCCATTTGACCGGATATTGCTTGATGCGCCCTGTTCCGCCAGCGGTGTGGTACGCCGTCACCCTGATATCAAAGTGCTGCGTCAGGCGGGGGATTTACCGGCCCTGTCACAACAGCAGCAACGGCTGCTGAACGCTGTATGGCCCTTGCTGGTGTCTGGCGGTATCCTGTTGTACGTGACATGCTCGGTATTTAAACAGGAAAATAGCGATGTCTTGCGGGCATTTCTGGATGGACACTGTGATGCTGTCGAGTTTCCGCTGGGCGTTCAGTGGGGTAAGGCTCTGCCGGTAGGGCGCCAGGTGTTGCCTGGTGAGCAGGGGATGGATGGATTTTATTTTGCGCGTTTGAGCAAAGCTTGAATATATCCGAGACAACAGTAGTTGAGAACAAACACCGCGATGGCAGGTGCTGGTGGTGTATATCTCTGTTGGTTGCCTTGTGTCTGGTGGTCGGCCAGTCATCTGCCCGTGAAACACGGATCTCTGCTGTACGAACCCTGCTGGCCGACGGCGTCTACCGGATTGGTGCCCGTGTGGATTTCGAATTTAATGAGACATTGCACGACGCTCTGCACAACGGGGTTCCTTTACTGATAGAACTGCGCATTGAAGTGGTGCGCGAGAGACGCTGGTTATGGGCGGACGTTGTGGCAGAATTGCGGCAGCGGTTCGAATTGCAGTTTCATGCTTTGAGTCGCCGTTATCTGGTAAGTAATTACAGCACCGGAGTGCAGCGCAGTTTCAGTGCCATGAACGATGCGCTGGGTTTTATCGGCAATGTTTACGACTTGCCTTTGATTGATGCCAATTTACTCCAAGCTAATCAGCCCTACACGGTTCGGATGCGCGCCGATCTGGATGTTGAGTCTCTGCCCACGCCAGTTCGCCTCTGGGCATACCTGGGCTCGGCGTGGAGCTTGAAAGGCGACTGGTACCAATGGCCCTTACAGCCATAAAAAGTTCCAGCCAGGGCATTTGGCCCATGCTGCTGCTGTTTTGCATCCTGCTGGTATCGCTGTCCTTGATGAGCGATGCCACGCATAATTCTGAGCGCTTTGGCCAGCTTTATTCCTGGCTGCTCCTGATTAATGCCCTCGGTCTGATTGTGCTTGTGGGAATGATCGGTACCAACCTGTACTGGCTGGTGTCTCAGTACAGGGCGCGGGCTGCAGGAGCAAAGCTGACCTCTCGTCTGGTCGTGACCTTTGTC
>JBDNAP010000441.1:0-4392 GCA_039768325.1 Thiogranum sp. | reverse complement strand
TTAAGGCGGCTCTTCCTCTGTAGGGCCGAATTTATTCGGCCAGTAGCTGTTGGCGGCTACCCACATTGTGGCTATATCCGGGATGATAGATGGAATAGCAACGTGGTCGGTCGAATGAATTCGACCCTACAATGGGCTAAATAGGCTTAACTTAGCGCCATTCAATCATAGACTCCTTACTAAAACAGTCACCAGGGTTTGGCCCTGAAAGGTGGCAAGCCGACGCTTATGCGCGCCCTTACCGCTTGCCCTGACGGTAAGTATAGGCAGTGCTTCCGTCCAAGCCCAGCCTTGTGGTCTGCAAATCAGCCGGCAATCTACATTCGTGATGTCGCCTACGCGGGACAGGGGATAGTACAGGTTCAGGATCGCCCGGAATCTGTCGTGGGCAGCGTCCCGATCAACACCTGTTATTCCTGCTATTGCGGTGGTTGACGTTAACAGGCAATCTAATCATGGTAAGTTCGCAATTATTCCAACATTTGAAGGTACACAGATGGCCACGTATCGATTGGCAATGAACTGGCGCCGGTTAACAGGTGTTGGGGCGGGTATCTGTTTGTATTTCACATCAATGATCGGTTATGCGCAGACCGAGCCTGCGGCTGCCGTCGAGGTTACCACTGCAGAGACCGCAGCGATGACCGAGACCCTCGAAACACTGGTCTCTTTTGTCAAGCTGCGGGATGAATTGTTGCAGGATATCAAGACCCTCAACCAGCAGATTGATTCAACGCAGTCCGAGGCCGAGAAGACCAAGCTGAGGCAGGAACTGGAGAAGCTTGAAGCCGATTTGCGTACCACGACGCGAAACCTGGAGAACATCGCCGCCGGAGTCGACATCTCCCGTCTGCGTGCGGAGAAACAGGAGGAATTCAACTTCCAGAAGGAGATTTTTGCCCTGCTGAAGCCCGCGCTCGACGAGATGAAGGAGATGACCTCCCATGTGCGGCAGAAGTCGGACCTGAGGGAGAAGATCGCCTACTACGAAGAGCGGCTGCCGGTGATCGAGCAGGCGCTCGCCAATGTCGGTCGTTTACAGCAGCAGGGTAAAGACAAGTCACTCCAGAAGTCGCTGAAAAGCACGGCAGGGATCTGGCGAAAGCAGCAGGCTTTCATGCAGAGTGAGTTGCAGGCGGCACGCTTGGAGCTCGGCAAACTCGAGGCCGCCGAGACCTCCATCACCGAGGCTTCGCAGAGTTATCTCAAATCCTTCTTTCAGAAACGCGGGCTCTATATTACCGAGGCCTTGTTGCTGGTCGTGACTATCCTGCTGCTCTCGCGGCTGAGCTATACGGCCATGCAGCGTTATATCCCCGGGTTCCGGAAGAAGCACCGCAGTTTCCGTGTCCGTCTGCTCGAGCTGTTGCACCGCCTGGTCACCGTGCTGCTGGTCATCCTGGGGCCGATGATTGTCTTCTACCTGGTGGAGGACTGGGTGCTGTTCAGCCTGGGTATTCTGCTCTTGCTCGGCATCGCCCTGACCCTCAGGCAGACCCTGCCGCGCTATTGGCACCAGGTCCAGCTGTTCCTTAACGTCGGTTCGGTGCGAGAGGGAGAACGTATCCTGATAGATGGCTTGCCCTGGAAGGTGGAGCGGATCAATATTTACTGCACCTTTTCCAATCCGGTGGCCGATATCAGCCAGCGGCTACCGATAGCTGACCTGGTCGAGCTCAAGTCAAGACCGAGCAAGCCGGACGAGCCCTGGTTTCCCTGTAAAAAAGGCGACTGGGTGTTACTCAGTGATGGCGCGCGTGGCACGGTGATCGGCATTTCGCACGAGCTGGTGCAGCTGGTGGAGCGGGGTGGTGCCCTTATAACCTACCAGACCAGCGATTTTCTCGCCAAGTCACCGCATAATCTGTCCACCAATTTTCGCCTCAAGGAGACCCTGGGAATCAGCTATGCGCTGCAGAAGGACAGCACGACACGCATTCCCGAAACGCTTCACCGCTACATTGAGCAGCGTGCCGAGCAGGAGGGCTATGGCGAGCAGTTGCTCAACCTGCGGGTGGAGTTTGCGCAGGCCGGCAACTCGTCGCTGGATCTGGTGGTAATCGCCGACTTCAAGGGGGAGCTGGCCGATCTCTACAACCGGCTGCGGCGGGCCATCCAGCGCTGGTGTGTCGATGCCTGTAGCGAGTATGGCTGGGAGATTCCTTTCCCGCAGATGACACTGCACGGGGCGCTGGCCAGAGCCGGGCAGCCGGGTGCCTGAGGAACAGCTCTCATGAGTCTGAATGATTTCATCATGGCCAACGAAGTGACGATCCGCCTCGGTTTCTTCTTCGGCGTCTTCGCTGTCTGCGCGGTGTGGGAGGTCCTGGCGCCTAAACGGGTGCTGACAGTATCGAAACTGGTGCGCTGGCTCAACAACCTCGGCCTGGTGTTTCTAAACAGTATTATCCTTCGGCTGCTGTTCCCCGCGGCTGCAGTGGGTGTGGCCGCGTTTGCCGACGCACGGGGCTGGGGCCTGTTGAACTATTACGCCGTTCCCGAACCACTGGCAATTGTGGTTTCCGTTGTAGCCATGGATTTTGTTATCTATCTGCAGCATGTGCTGGTGCACGCGGTACCGGCACTGTGGCGTTTGCACCGCGTTCACCATGCGGATCTTGACTTCGACGTAACCACCGGGGCGCGTTTCCACACCATCGAAATCGTTCTTTCCATGTTGATCAAGTTTGCGACCATAGTGGTGCTGGGTCCGCCGCTGCTCGCGGTGGTGATCTTTGAAGTTGTCCTGAATGCGACCGCCATGTTCAACCATGGCAACATTGCACTTCCAAAAGGCGTGGATCGTGTGCTGCGCTGGTTGGTGGTGACGCCTGATATGCACCGGGTACACCACTCGGTGGAAGATGACGAAGCCAACAGCAACTTCGGTTTCAACCTGCCCTGGTGGGACCGCCTGTTCGGTACCTATCGCGATCAACCGCGTGCCGGGCATCAGGGCATGACCATCGGCATTCACACTTATCGCACAACGAAACAGGTGTCCTGGTTACCCGGTATGCTGTCCCTGCCTTTCATCGGCAGGGTCCGCGACTATGCGATCAATCGCAGAACTTGGGGCGATCGCGATGAATAGCCGGCTCATGCGCATCGGGTTATTGCTGATGCTGGGGGCCGGCATCGCCGTGGCGGTGGTCTATCGGGACCGCCTTGATGTCGCCGCCCTCGAACGCTGGATACAGGAGGCCGGTATCTGGGGCCCCCTGTTGTTCATGGCGGTTTACGCCGTAGCCGCCGTGCTGTTCTTACCGGGCACGCTATTGACCCTCGCCGGCGGTGCGCTGTTCGGGCCGGTGCTGGGCACCTTTTACAATCTTACCGGCGCGACCATCGGTGCGACGCTGGCCTTTCTGATTGCGCGGTATCTGGCCTCCGACTGGGTCGCGGATAAAAGCGGCGGCCGGCTGAAACAGTTGATCAATGGCGTGGAGAGTGAGGGTTGGCGTTTTGTTGCCTTTACCCGCCTGGTGCCGCTGTTTCCTTTCAATCTGCTCAACTACGCGTTGGGATTGACCCGCATCAAGCTGTCGCATTATCTGCTCGCCACGTACATCTGCATGTTGCCCGGCGCCATGGCCTATAGCTATCTGGGTTATGCCGGTCGCGAGGCGGTCAGTGGTGGAGAGGGCTTGATCCAGAAGGTGTTGTTAGCACTGGCGTTGCTGGCGGTAGTGGCGTTTCTGCCGCGCCTGATCAGCAAAATGCGGCGTGATCTCATGGTCGGCACAGCGTCTGACCCGGAACGGGGTGGCCGGCGTACCCGTCGACAGGGTGGGGATGACGAGCTGTAAAGAGCTAGTACTCCGTCACTGATATTGACCCATTCAGAGCGTCCCCAGGTTTGATCCCGGGTACTATTTCGAGTACTCTGGCGCCCTGATTTCTGCCTGATTTTCCTTGATCCCCAATATTAGTAAGTACTCTGAATCCTTGATTTTATTTGAGTTATTCTGGAGAGCTGAATGAATCGCGTGTCACTTCCTGTATTCATGGCCTATCTGATTGCCCTTGGCTGCCTGTCAACGCCGCTGATTGCGGCAACGGCATCCGGTAAGGCACAAACCACCGCTGATGCGGAGATTCCGGTCGATGAGCTGGATCTTAAATTGCGGCCATTGATGCGCGCTGAGCTCAAGGTGGAAGCCGATGCCTGGATGAAGCTCCTTGAAGGCAAAGTGTCGGAAATCAGCGCGGAGGATATTGCGGTGAAGTACAAAAAGAAAGAGATTACCGCCGCCAAGAAACTTGAAGATGCATTCGTTCAACTTGATAAAGCCCAAAAGGCTACTGCAGAACCCTCGGCTGATGACAAGGCCGGTTTGAGTGTCGAGGAGGCGAAGAGGGTACTCGAAGAAGCCAAAACAGAAGCCAAGG
>JBDNAP010000440.1:0-19272 GCA_039768325.1 Thiogranum sp. | reverse complement strand
GATGCACCGACCATCGGTGGCACGCCGCTAACCACCACAGTGGATTTTGCCCCTTACAGTTTTACCCCGACAGCGGAGGACGTGGATGGTGATACGCTGAACTTCAGTATCCAGAATCCGCCCGCCTGGGCAAGTTTCGATCCGGCTACGGGTGCGTTGACGGGGTCGCCGGGCAGCAGCGATCTGGGGATCACCAGTGGGATCATAATTTCAGTGAGCGACGGTATCGCTGCCCCGGTGGACCTGGCGGCATTTGATCTCAGCGTGGTGCAAGGTTTCAATGAAGCCTTGTACGCCGAGCCGAGCGTGTCATCCTCGGCCAACGTCAGGCGTCAGTTTCAGGCAAACGATGGTGTGGATACAGACCCGAGCAATGGCTGGGTTACAGATAGCGGTGATTCCACGCCGGAGCCTTGGCTTCAGCTGGATTTCGATACCACCAAAACAATATATCGCGTGACCCTGTCAGACCTGGTATCCCTTGCGGACCAGGTTGAGGAATGGCGCGTGGAGCTGAGCAACGCAGGTCAGTTGGTGACTGCTTTCACGAGTACCGAACCCTTGCCGAATGACGGTACACCCTGGGATATTCCTCTTGGAACGCCTATACAGATCGACTCGATTAAAGTGGTGCTGGTGAAGACCGGAGGTATTCCCGGACTGGCCGAGATTGCCGCGTATTCCGCTCTGGACCCCAATCAGCGTGTGCAAGCTGAAGATATGTTCAACGACGGCGACGCGGCCGGATGGTCTGTGGTAAACGAGTGTGGCAGCGGGTTCTTCGATTGGGGGGTCGGTATCGATTCGATCGGCGCCAGTCCGGATGACTATACCCCACAAGCCTACCAACAGACCGGCGATTGCCGTGGCTACACCACCGAGGGTGTCGAGATCGGCACCTACTCCTTGCTGTTCGGCGTGCCGATCGCAGGTGCAGGCATGGATCTTCGCTTGCGCCTGCTGGCAGACGACACCGGTAATCCGGCGGACTGGATAAACGGCGCAATCGGCGTCATGTTCGGTTTCGTCAACAATGACAATTTCTACCGGGTGGATATCAGTGGCATGGGGGGACACCGTAAGCTCTGGAAGAGGGAGGGGGGGATTTTTACCGAGCTCAACACCAGTCCGCAGAGCTATACGCTGGGCACATGGTTCAACCTGCGGATTGTTCATCAGAATGGCGTGATAGTAGTGTACCTGGATGGCGAAAAGATCATGGCGGCCGAGGACACCACTTTCAGCGGGGGGGTGATAGCCCTTTTCTGTGCACGCAACGAATCCTGCAATTTTGACAATGTATCTATACTCGATCCACCCAGCGATCCGATCGTTGGCATGAATATCGCGGATGGCAGCGGGCACAAGTCCGGCGAATACTTCGTCAGTGGCGGTGGAACCCTGGACGTTTCGGCTGTCGTGACCAGTGATACCGGTATAGGTGGTGTTGAGTTCGTGGTGGATGAAGGTTCAGCCGGTGCAATGTCCGAGACCGTTGTTGCGCCGCCTTACAATGCGCAATTTGATTTTGCGCTTGCAGACAACCATGAGCTCCGTGCCTATCTGCTGGACGGCGCCCAGCAGCGATTGTCGGATAGCGAGGCCGTGCAGGAAATGTCTTTGGTGGGTGTTAATGGCATTCATCTGGTTGGATTGGGAAGTCGTATTACCGCAGGCTTGCGCGATAACGACCGAAGCGACGATACCTCTTTGGACGGCCGCAATACCGGTGGTGGCTATCAGACTGTGTTGAACGATCTACTCACGACCGGCAACCTGAAGCCGGTGACAGTGCTGGATGAAGGTAATTTCGACGAGACTTCGTTCGGGGGAGCGGCGCGCATCGACCAGGTGTTGGCACGTACGCCGGCTGCCCAGGGTTATCTGGTACTTTATGGACTCAACGATGCCATCGCAGCTGTGACCAAGGATGCCTTCAAAGTTAACCTGCAACAGATTATCAGCGCGGTCAGGGCTGCAGGTAAGGGGATTTTCCTGGCCAAGGCGCCACCGGATCTGGCTGACCCTGTGCTGGACGCAAGAATTCAGGAATACAATACGGCAGTCACTGAACTGGTGAACGATCCAGCAAATGGTTTCATCGGCTATGCACCACCAGATTTCCATACTTACTTTTCGGATGCTGCAAACGGACCGGACCCCTCCACCGTCAATGATCTGATGGCCACCGATAACCGGCATCCCAATGGTGAAGGCTATCGATCAATGGCGGCGCTGTGGTGCAGGGAATTGAGAGGGCAGCTGGGTATGCCCTTTGGTATGGTCTGTCCCTGATTCAACGCTGCACAGGCTTTGGTCCTGGATGGCTGATTATCCTGCTAAAGCAGGAACCTGGAGGGCATTCCTGCCTGAATAGATCAGCGGCGCTTGATTGGTCGGACCGGGCATGCTGCCGGGAGGTTTCTGCCCGGTACAGGAAAAACCAGTACTGTTCTGCAGATTTTTGGGCTTGGAGCGGAACGATTCCCATGGATTTTCCACCATTATTTGGTTATAGTTTCCCAAACTAAACTAAAATAAATGCACCCGCCTTGTTGTGAAGTCCGGGCGCTCCGAACGGGGGTGGTTTCCGTGAGCAGTTTCAAGTATCGATTGGTCTTGTGGACCGCCATTTTTTCAGTGCTCGGGCTTCTGTTTGTTGCCTGTGGTGGCGGGGGTGGTGGAAGTTCCAGCTTCGTATCTGGCAGCACCGGTGCTGTTGCCATCGCCATGACGGATGGCGCGGCGGAGGAATTCGACGAAATTAATGTCACGGTTGTCAGAATCGAGCTGTTGTCCGAACGCGGGCACGTCACGCTTTATGAAGGCAGCAAGACTTTCAACCTGCTCGAGCTGGCCGATGAGTCACGCTTGTTTGCGATCCGCAACGAAGTGCCCGCGGGCCACTACAGCAAGATCCGCCTGACGATAACGGAAATCGAGCTGGTCAGGAAAGACGTCAACGGAAACGTCATCGAAACAGCCTACCCCAAGCTGCCGGGTAACGGCAAACTGGATCTGCTGCGGCGAGGTGGCTTCACCGTGTTGACAGGTGAAACGCTGGTGGTCCAGATCGATATGGATGCCAACGAGTCTATTCATATTGTTGGCACCGGCAGTGGCAAATACCAGTTCCGCCCTGTTGTGTTCGTGGACGTGATGACCGAGGGCCAGTTCGGGAAGTTCGTTCGCCTGCATGGCGTGATCGAGGCTATCGATAACAGCGATCGCGAGTTCAAACTCTGCAGGACCGAAATACCGGTGCGCATTGACGAGGACGAGGAAGACGATAACAGTCGCGGCTGTATACAGGTGGATGTCGCTGACAATACCTCGATTTTTAATGCGGATGGACGGCCTGCGAGCTTCGCTGAGCTGGTGGAAGGTGAAGAGACAACTGTTTACGGTAAGTTCCGCCGCGAAGATTACGATGATGACAGTGACGACAAGGTAAAAAGCGGCGCCAAGGACGACAAGGACAAGGACAAGGACAAGGACAAGGACAAGGACAAGGACAAGGACGACAAGGACGACAAGGACAACAAGGACAACAAGGACAACAAGGACAACAAGGACAACAAGGACAACAAGGACAAGGATAAGGACGATCACGAACTCGAGGATATGGTACTGGTCGCCGCTATCATCGAACTGGGTGTAGAGGGGACCTTCCAGCAGCTGCATGGTGTGGCGAAGTCAGCAGTGGACGCCGACGATCGCTTCACATTGAACAGACGTTTTGCTTTGGATGAAATGGTCGAACCGGCCCCGGGTGCCTTGTGGAATTTCGATACCGATTCCGAGGACTGGTTCATCACCGGGCAAGTAACCCACAACTCGGTCGGTACACTCACTGTGACGCACGACATTGCGAACGTTGAGTACTACTCGCCGCTATTGGCGGATCTGCAAGCGGAATTTGAAGGTAGCCTGTACCGCTATGTGCAAGTGCGCTTGCGCAAGGTGGCCGGGCCCATCACAAACTGGGAAGGATTCATGTACTGGACGACGGCGAATCACTCGTGGTCCGACTCATACCGTAATGATATTGAGATGCCCGCTGCGCTCGCTGCCGGAGAATGGGTCACGCTTGCCTGGGACATGCACAACTCCACGTTCGGCGGAGACGATTGGAAAAACAATACAATCAAGCAGATTCGCTTTGACCTGAGCAACGAAATAGGCCCAGTGTTCGAGATCGACTGGATCGTGATCGGCCGACGAAGCGGTGATGTCCTGGTTCAGCTTCAGGATGGTAGCAAGATCATTAACAGGTACGGAGACGTGCTGAGCGTTGGCGACATCAATCCGGGCATTTTGATGATGGTAGATGGTGTGCTCGAAAGCGCACCTGACCCGGATGTTCTGTCTGCTGCTCTAGTCGTCATCGACACCGATGCGGCCAGGCTTGCCAGTATCAGCGGTATCCTGGGCGATAATCCGGATAACAGTTGCGGCTTGACGTTGATGAGCGGCAGTGCTGATCGCAGCATCAGGTACGAAGCCGACACCAGGGCTTATGTGGTGTCATCGAGCGAATCGGCGGAGGTTTCCGTTGCAGCCTTGCGGAGTGGCCTGGCCGCCGATGTTTTTGGTGTGGAAGCGACCGACGGCTGTTTCAGTGCAGAGACGATTATCGCATTCGAGTGATCGTGACCGCGCTGAACGCCGGTGCTGCGTTGACTTAAAGTTGTGCAACCAGGCGCTGAAGTTCGGCAGTGGCTGTGGCCAGCAATACACTGCCGAGATCAGTCCGCCCCGTATGCTGCGCGGTTTCATTGACAAATTGGTTGATATTCACCAGATTGCGGCCGGTTTCGTGCGGATGAATGTTACCTAGGTGTTACGAATACCTTCATTATCTTTGCCGAAAGCTCGCCATCGGCGGTGATGGCGGCGGTCCATTTGGGCAAGGCCTGGGCAAGCCAGATTATGAAGACAATCAGGATAACCTTTTTTCCTTTCGGAAGTTTTCTGAACCGTTCGTACAAACTTGCATGTGGTTTGTCGGGTTCCAGATCGACCATGACATCCTGCCAAGCAGATTCTCAGTAAGTTACCGGGACACTCAGTGCTCATTATGCACGACAATACGGGGTTGTACAGACTCAGAAAAGCAGAGTGTCTGAAGGTGGTTGCGCGGCAGGTCTGCCGCGGGCGCCTCTCCTCCTCGCTTATCACTGAGGAGGTATAAGCTATTTCCCGTTTTGGAATTTCCGGGTCACCGAACCAAACCTTAAATACAACGCGGGCACTACGATCATGTTAAGTGCCGTTGAACTCAGCAGGCCGAATAAAATCACCACCGCCATAGGGGCCTGGATCTCCGAGCCGGGCTCGCCTGTACTCAGTGCAAGTGGAATCAGGGCCAGGCCCGCGGCCAGCGCGGTCATAAGGATAGGGATCAGTCGCTCCATTGCGCCGCGTTTGACAGCAGCCAATGCATCGTTGACATTCTCTCTCGATACCAGGTTCTGAATATGCGCAACCATCATCACACCGTTACGTGTTGCTATTCCAAACAGTGTGATAAAACCGATGATGGAAGCGACCGATAACACACCATCCATGGCATACACACCAATAATGCCACCAATCAGTGCAAGCGGCAGATTGAGCATGATAAGCAGCGCATCGCGAGCGGAATGAAAAGCTATAAATAACAGTAAAAAAATACCGGCAATGACGAGCGCACCGAGTACCAGCAGGGTACGGGTCGCCGCTTCGGCACTTTCAAACTGGCCACCGTATTCAACATGGTAACCACGCGGCAGCGTGATATTGTCAACGATCCGTTTACGAATCTCGTTGACCACGCTATTGAGATCGCGTTCGGCCACATTAGCCATCACTACGATCTTGCGTTGTACGTTTTCCCGGCTGATGGTGTTCGGGCCCAGGTCATAGCGAATCTCAGCCAGAGCATGCAGGGGTAACTGCGCACCATCCCGGGTAGTGATCAAGGTCTCGCGGATTGCGTCAATATCGGCTCTGGTCTTTTCATTGAAACGGACCACCAGATCAAAACTTGTTTGCCCTTCCAGGACACGAGAGACGGTGGTTCCGAAATAGGCGGTACGAATCGCCTCTGCAACGTCCTGAATGTGCAAACCGTAACGCGCGATTGTCGCACGATCAAAATAGATTCTCAGAAACGGAATATCGGCCTGCTGTTCGACGCTGACATCGACGGCGCCTGGTACGTTCTCGACCTCTGATTTGAGCTGTTCCGCAATACGCCGCAATTCATACAGATCGTGACCGAAGAGCTTTACGGCGATGTTGGCGCGTGTGCCGGAGAGCATATGGTCAATGCGGTGAGAGATGGGTTGGCCGATCACGATGTTCATGCCGGGCAGTGCAGAGAGATCGCTCCGCAGGGCGGACAGTAATTCCTGCTTGCTGCGATCGGCCATGCGCAGCGTAACTTCCATCTCCGAGGAGTGGATACCCTGAGCATGCGGGTCCAGTTCCGCGCGGCCGGTACGGCGTGCCGTCGCGACCACTTCCGGGTGTTGGAGAAGAATGTTCTCCACGCGTCGGCCCAGCGCATCGGACTGTTGAAGCGAGGTACCAGGCAGGGTCACCGCGCCCACGGTCAGACTGCCTTCATTGAATTCCGGTAAAAAGGATTGACCGGCCAGGCTGATAGCGTATAGCGCAGCGAGCAGTGCGCCAGCGGCCAGTACGCTGACGGTCTTCCAGCGTTCTACAGTCAGATTCAGCACTATCCCGTAGATATACTTTAATCCGCGTGACAGGTGAGATTCGTGCCCCGAGCGCACCGTGCGGGATCGACTTAACCACCAGTAACTCAACACCGGTGTGACGGTAATGGCGACCAACAGCGATGCGGCCAGCGATACCACGTAAGCAAAGCCCAGTGGTTGCATCAGGCGGCTTTCCACGCCTGAGAGGAAGAACAGGGGCAGGAAGACCAGCATGATGATCAGCGTTGCGAACACAATGGACCCCTGGATTTCCCGGGTTGCGTCCAGTACCACGTCAAAATCGGAGCGCTGCTTGCCGATTTCGCAGTGTGAATTCTCCCGCAAGCGGCGTACGATGTTTTCCACTACGATGATGGCATCATCAACCAGGGCACCCAGCGCAATCGCCATACCACCCAGGGTCATGGTGTTAATGGTGCCACCGGTGGCTTTCATCGCCAGAATTGCCGCTACCAGTGACAGGGGGATCGCGATCAGGGTGATTAGCGTAGCGCGTACACTGATAAGAAACACAAAGACGATGGCGATGACCAGAATGGCCCCATCGCGCAGGGCCGCCATCAGGTTGGCGATGGACACGGAAATGAAGTCGGCCTGACGAAACAGGTGGGAGTCGATTTGCATGCCCTCGGGAAGAGAAGCCTGGACATCGGCTAGCACCCTATCCACACGCTGAGTCAATTCCAGCGTATTGGCAGTCGGTTGTTTGTGGATGGCGAGGATAACGGCTTCCCTGCCATTGTAACCCGCCGTACCACGTGTGGGTGCCGGCCCGATTTTTGCTTCGCCCAGATGTCTTATCAATATCGGTTGTCCATCGCGCTGTACGACGAGTGTCTCGCCGATATCGTCCACGCTTAGCACGCGTCCTTCACCGTGAATCAACACTTCCTGACCACCATCCACATAAAAACCGGCCGAAACATTGTGGTTGGTTTTCGATACGGCATCGATGACCTGGTTGACGCTCACTTCATAGGCGGCCATCCGCACCGGGTCCAGGCTGACCTGGTATTGCTTGGTTTTTCCACCGTTCGGTATGACCTCGGCAATACCGGGTACCGCCAGCAAGCGTGGCCGCAGCACCCAATCAGCCGAGGTTTTCAACTCCATCTGATTGTGCCGGTCTGAGTGCAGTGCAACGAACATGATTTCACCCATGATAGAGCTAATGGGTGCCAGTAACGGTGCGGGCAGATCCTGCGGCAGCGACTTGCTCGCCAGCTGGAGTTTTTCATTGACGATCTGTCTGGCCTGATAAATGTCCGTACCCCATTCGAATTCGATCCACACCACGACAATACCGACGCCCGTGGAGGAACGCACCCGGCGCACGCCCGAGGCACCGTTCAGGGCCGACTCGATAGGCAGGGTAATCAGGCTTTCCACTTCCTGTGGAGCCATGCCATGGGCTTCTGCAACAACAGTCACCGTCGGTGCCGTCAGGTCTGGAAACACATCAACCGGCATGCGCAGTGTTTCGTAGCCACCCCAGAACAACAGCAGCAATGCAGCCACCAGGATCAACAGCCGATTTCGTAATGACCAGTCGATGGTTTTTTCGATCACGTAACCGGTCTCCGTTTAATGAGCGTGGCCGTGCCCGGCTTCAGCCGGACCCGATGCCGCGAGTTTCACCAGATAGGCGCCCCGGCTGACCACACGTTCGCCGCCGGTCACACCACTGCGAACCTCGATGAAATCACCGTCTCGGATACCCAGTTGCACTACGCGCCGTTCAAAGGACTCGCCGCCCGATTCGACATAGACCACCTGCACGCCGTTATCACGCACAATGGCCGACAGCGGCACGGCTACGCTGTCAACGCTGCGACCGGTTAAGACATGGGCTTCTAACAACATGCCAATACGTAATTTCTTATCAGGATTGATAAACTCCAGAATCAGCGCTGCGGTTCTCGTGCGCGGGTCTATGGCCTGGCTGAATGCAACAACACGACCGTTGGCGTTTTCGCCTTTAGTGATGATGACGAACGGTCCGTCGACACTTGGCAGCGAGACCCAGGCGCCATCCGCATCGGTCAGACGCAGGACATCACTTTCCGGGATGCGGCTTTCCAGCCACAGTCTTGCAGGGTCAACAATATGAAAAACCGACTGACCCTTTTTCAGATAACTCCCCGCAGTGGCGTGCACATGGGCGATAACGCCATCAATCGGTGCGCGCAACGCGGTACCACTGACACCTTTGTCCGAAGTTTTCAACTCACGACCAAGTGGCGAACCAACGACGGCCAATACCTGCCCTTTGCGTACGTGCGTCCCGATCGATGGAAAGCTATTTCCGCGCCGGGCCAGTTGTCCGTCGTGTGGCGTACTGATCTCGGCCTCACCGTCGGCAGCGGCCTTGATGGTTGCAACGGCACGTATTGACTCGCGCAGCGTCCGCTGTGAAACAAGCGTGGTCGCAAAGTCAACCTGCCATTGCTGTTCCTTCAGATAGCTGATCGCATGGCCTTCGTCCTCTTCCATGGCAGCCGGTATCACAGCCTTGCTGGTATAAACGGTGTGGGCTCCCAGATCGTGTACGCTTGTCTGTCCGGCGGACTCGAGTACTACGATGACCTCGCGTTGCCCGGCGTGTGCCGGGACAGCAACGGGTCGAAAGACACCGGGAATCGAGGCTTCGCCGATGCTGAATTCTTCTTCGGGCAAGCCGCCACCCCGCAGGTGGATGCGTACCTTACCCTCTGCGACCGGTCGGAAATTATCCAGCCAGGTAAAGTGAGCAGCAAAGGGCGACTCATTGCCAACACTCATCGCCGGGAATTCAACGAACAGTTCGGCGAAATCGGTAAAATGTGTTATTGCGACACTCGGTTCATCTGAGTCACCATGACCGTGATGGTCATCGCCGTCAGCATGAGCATCTCGGTCGTCATGCCGTGTATGTATCCCATCATCGCCGGCATGATCAGGATCAGAGCCCTGCCGGTCATGTGTATCACAAGCGGATAAGACCAGCGCACTTACGGCGAGAAAGATCCCGAGAATGACTGATGGCCGATTCATTGAACGGGTCCTCCGCTTAAATGGTCCAGCTTTATGTGTGCACTGCGTGCCTTGAATTCAAGATTCAGTGCGGTGAGTTCTGCGTTAAGTGCGCTGCGATAGGCATCCAGTAGTTCCAGAATGCCAACTTCTCCGGCACGGTAGTACGCTTCGGCGATATTGATGAGTTCGTCTGCACTGTGTACGGCATCTTGACGAAACTTTGCGGCGGTGCGTTGGTATTGAATACCCTGTTGCCACAAGCCCCTGAGTTCAGCGCGTGCGGTATCGTGCGCCAGTTGGTACTTGCTTCTTGCGATCATCGCCTGTCCCTGATAGCGGGTCTGTTTATCCTTGCGCTTGTCGAAGACCGGGATGGGAATCGAAGCATTGAGCACCAGCCCGTTATCCGATTGATCATTGCTCTCTTCGCGTTTCAGGCCGAGCCCCAGGGTGACATCGGGAAAGCTGCGGCTCTCAGCACGCTGTTGCAGGGTGAAAGCTTCGCTTTGCTCCTTCAGATGACGGAGGGAGGGCAGATTTTCCAGGGACGCTGTCAGCTGTTCCAACGGAGCAGCCCGGCCGGGAAGCAGTTCACCTTCCAGAGACTGAAAGTCTTGAGAATCTGTACCCAACAGTGCCCACAAAGTCTGCCATGCCGTATGAAAGTCAACTTCGGCATTGCTTACTTCAGCCTCAATGGCGGCGCGCTCGGTGCTCACTCGCTGATAATCATAAATTGACACATCACCTTCGCGGCGACGCTTCTCAAGCACCCGGCTGAGTAACCCTATGCGTTTTTGCGTAGTTGCAAAGGACTGTCGACGCTCTTGTTGCAGCAAGGTACTGTAATAGCGCTCGCGGATGTCTTTCATCAGATCTGCGCGCCAGGCATCAGATTGATACTGTGCTGCGTCGAGGTGGCGATCGGCCGCCTGCATGTGCAGTGCGCGTCGGCCTGAAAAGTCGAATTGTTGTGAAACCAGAAGTTTCTGCTCAACATGATCTTCGTCGTTGTCGAGTGTCTCCCTCTCGTAGCTGATTTCCGGGTTAGGTCGTTTTCCTGCGGCAATAACGTCACTTTGAGCCTGGGTGATATTGCCTACCGTACGCAGTTGCACAGGATCCCGCGATAGTCCCAGCCGAATAGCGGTTTCTTCTGTCAAAGCATTCTGCTGTGCAGCTGTTGTTGCGGTGATCACCAGCAGGCTAATTGCTCCGTAGGCGCGATACATGGCATGTCTCCAGTTCATTGGTCATGGTAAACATCACCACGTAAAGCAGGATGCTCGCCACTTGCCGCACTCTGTCAGGCGGCAGGAAAAGTCACAAATTTATCCGTGAGGGTTGAACTGAAGCTTAACGGGGCGGGGCGCGCAGTGGCGGTCGAAAAAATAGCAGGTAACGATGTTGGCGTTTTTTATGGACGCCCATCCAAATGTGTGAAGCTGATAGAAACAGCGGGAAAAGAACGAGAACAGCAAGCGCAAAAAAATCGAAGGAAAGCGAATGCTTGTTTAATACCCCGAGGATATCCGGGCTGGCTTCGTCTTCATGCTCTGTAGTCAGGTGATCGGCATGCATGCCGTAGAGAGTATGTGTGTGCGCATGAGAGCGTTGTTCGTCGTCACCATCCGCAAAATGAAAATGCATGGAAAAGGATTGAACACAAACCATCATCAGCAACATGCAGATGATAAAACCCTTGCGTCTGTGTTCGTGAAACCGCAACCGCAACCGCTCCTTTACTGATTCTGACTGGACATCATATCGAACTATCGGCCTGCATGGAAACAGCATGAGTTACGGAGTTCTGTGACCGCAAACGGCGATTACTGAACGTGGGACAAGTCGGGTCAGGTGTAAGCCCGGGGGCGAAATTACCTAGATAATCAGTGAGAAAGCAGGCAACTGCTGTTCAGCCTGTGTTGATCTTTGGAACCTTGATCTCTGCCTGTATTGTCAGCACTCACGTGTAATGAGGCCAGGATGAAGATAGGTCTGATTTCGATGTTGAGTGCCGCTGTACTGCTGATCGCCATTGTCGTGCTCGGACGAATGAACGGTCGCTGGCAAACGCGGCGTCAAGGTAAAGCAGCTGCTGGATGAAAACCCTCCACTCTGTACCAGGCCGGACCGGTGGCTGACGGCTGCCCGCGGGCAGCTGCAGTCTGTACCGAACCGTTCGTTGAATTCAGTAATGGGGGGTGCCGTGGAGGGCCGGCATAGCGTCTATGTCACTCTGAAACGACACGGATTTCCTGATAAGGATCAAATGGCTGTGCACTTTCTTCCCGGTGGGCATGTCACCGGGCAACAACATCCCGATACCCCCGATCTGTCATTCTCGGCCTGCTGAGGCGCGGTAAGCCTTTGTTTTCAAAGGGTCAGGTAAATTGGCATTGTCCTTGCCACCCGATTCCCAACACCACACTGTCCAATATCAACGGTCGTCACAGCGAGATTGTGCGGCCCCGGGGAGCTTGTTATGGATGCATGCAGAAAAAGACTTCGCTTCATGCTGTTGCTGGGCGCGGTGTTGCTCGGCCTGAATACCCTGGCGGTCGTCACCGGCAAAGCGGATACAGTATACGGCTGTATTCTCCCGTAATCGGATGTCCATCGCGATGCAGGTGGCGGTGTTTGAGTCAGCCGCGTGATTGCAGAAAACAGCGAAACCTGGAGTCAACTGTGGGCGGACGAGGGAGCCGGCCAGTGCTTGTCCCTGAAACAGTGACGTGGTCATCGCACTAAGGCATGGTTCTATGCCTGACCGGCAGGAGGTACACTGGAATCTGTTCTGATAAAGTTGCCAGAAACTACTGGCCGGAATAAATCGAATCTGCTGTGGCTAAAATCGTTGTCATCAAGGCACCAGACGGAGATAAAGTTCCGTTTCTGCGGGGTATCCTGGTCCAGTCTCTGCTCTCGGCAGGGCTATCATTTCAGGATGCCTACGCGACTGCTCAGGCTGTAAGAGAGGATCTGGGAAACAGGGAAGAAGTCACGACCACGGAGTTGAGGGCTCACGTGGCGTCGCAGCTTGAAAAAAGCTTCGATCCGGCGGTCCGGCTGAATTATGAGGCCAGTACGGCAGGAGAACAGAAAATCATCGTCCGTACCGAAAAGCGTCGCAGTCCGTTTTCGGTCGGCATTTTAACCCGCTCGCTGGAGGCCTGTGTTATTGATAGAGAGTCCGCACACGAAGTCGCGCTAAGGGTGCAGCAGGCGGTGCAGGAAAGCGGCGAATACGAGATAGATTTACCAAGTCTGCGAAAACTCATCCATCAGTCACTGAGGCGAACCTGTTCTATAGATTCAGCCGATAACTATCTCTCCATGCTCCAGTTCGAGAACAGCGGCGAGCCACTGATCATACTGATCGGTGGAACAACCGGAACAGGTAAAAGTACCGCCAGCACCGAACTGGCTTATCTGCTGGATGTGGTACGTACCCAGTCCACGGATATTATGCGGGAGATAATAAAGTGTTATCTGGCCCCGCACGTGGTGCCGACGCTTGGCTATTCAAGTTTTGAGGCATGGCGGGGGCTGCCGGCGGTGGAGACTACGGATTGTAAACGTGAAACCGATAATCCCACCATCGCCGGTTTTCTAGCCCAGTTCGACAATGTTAAATCGGCTCTCGAGGCGACCATTGCACGTGCAGTAAAGGAACGCCACGATATCATTATCGATGGTGTACACATAGTGCCGGCAAAACTGGATTTACTCAGGGCCAGTCAGAACGCGGTAGTCGTGCCCGTCATGCTGGCCGTTACTACCAAGCAGCAATTACGACATCAGCTCTCATGGCGCAGCCGCGAGCAGCCGGAACGCGGATCGTCGCGCTATCTGGAACAGTTGGATGCTATCTGGGACCTGCAGTCTTTTCTGCTGAACCAGGCGGACAAGGCGCGGGTTCCGATTATCGCTAACTGGACGATCGAGCATACCGTTCGAGACATAATCCAACAGGTGACTCGCCGTATCAAAGAGCGTTATCCGCCGGATCCGGGCATACTGGATCGAGAAGAGGGCCGTTGACCAGGTCCCGGCATGCTATGAAAGTTCAAGTCTCGCCAACAATGTCTGCGGTTCGTCTCCCGTCCACTGATGCGCCAGACCATCCTCAGACGGAGTTCCCGAACAGAACAAGCGGGCCGGAATCCCAGTGGCGCAGTTACCTGCCCATAGCGATGGTCGCGATCTTTGGTTTAACAATCACCTGGGTTTTGTTTCAAGCGGTTGCGGACTGGGAACGTCAGCGGGTACAGATTGCCTTCCGCGCTGCCGCCAGCGACCGAGTTCTTGTCATTCAGCGCGAGTTCGCACACACCCTTGGGGTGGTTCAGGACATCGGCAGTTTCATCCATGCCTCTCCATCGACCGGCAGGAGGGAGTTTCGCAAATTCGTCGGCCCGGCGTTGAAGCGATTTAGCAGCATAGAGACACTGGAATGGGTCCCCCGGATCGCCGGGGAGCAACGCGCGGCGTTTGAAGACGAAGCACGCCGCAGTTTTTCGAGATTCCAGATCAATGAACGTGATCCGGAGGGGAATTTAGTCCCGGCGGAAAACCGCGACGTACATTATCCTATCCTCTATGTGCAACCCTATCAAAGTAGAAAGGAGGTGCTCGGTCTCGATCTGGCCTCTGACCCTGAAATACTCGGGACCTTGCTGGAGACGAAGGATTTGGGAAAGATGCTGGTTTCATCACCCATTCCGCTCAAAGGCAAAGGTATTGGGGACTTCGGTTTTGTGGTTCAGCTGCCTGTCTACAATAAGGAACAATCAGGCGACGATCATGGTGACGACGAGGATATGGCTGCCGAAGTTGTGGAACAGCGACCGCAGATGCTGCGAGGCTTTGCGAGGGGGATCTTTCGCATTGGTGCTATTGTCGAGCGTGCCCTGGACAACCTCAGCCCGAGTGGCATCGAACTGATCATCTATACTTTGTCTGCTGATTCCGGAAGACAGTATCTCTACTACCATGCTTCCAGAAAGCGTTCGGGTAAAGCGGCTTCTCAAAATTCTGCCGGAGAGGAAATGCGCGGTAGCTGGCAGTTCATTCAGCCCCTGAATGTGGCGAATCGGCAATGGGTGGCAGCCTGTCGACCGGCACGCGGGTATTTCCGGCCGGATCCCTGGAGTGGATGGAGTGTCCTTGTAGGGGGGTGGTCATTTACGGCCCTGCTTACAGTTTATCTTTCGACACTGATGGGGCGAACCGCCAAGGTGAGGCGTCTCGTGCGCCAGCGCACGGCACAGTTAACAGACGTCAATGAAGCACTCAACCGGGAGGTTGGCGAACGTATGTACGCTGAAACCGAACTTAAGGCGCTCAACGAAACGCTGGAACACCGTGTTGCCAGACGTACTGCGGAAGCAAACCGCCGTGCGGAAGAACTGGAACAATTTGCCTATGTGACCTCGCATGACCTCAAGGCTCCCCTGAGGGGTATTGCGAATCTGGCTGGCTGGTTGCAGGAAGACCTGAAAGAAAAACTTACCGAGACAACCCGTGAACAGTTGGAACTCCTTCGTGATCGCGTGAAGCGTATGAACGCGTTGATCGAGGGGCTGTTGGAATACTCCCGCATTGGCCGCACCGAACAATCCGTGGAAAACGTGGATGTCGCCGATTTGCTGACCGAGATCGTCGACTCGCTGTCACCCCCGCAGGAATTCAGCGTTGATATAGCCCCGGACATGCCCACACTGAAAACCGACCGGCTGCAGCTATACCAGGTGTTCGCTAACCTCATCAGCAACAGTATCAAACATCATGGTGGCAAGCAGGGGCATATCTGGATTAAGGTGTCTGATAAGGGCGATTTCTATCAGTTCACAGTAAAGGATGATGGACCTGGCATTGCGCCGGAATATCATGAGAAGGTATTCATGATGTTTCAGACGCTGGAGACAAAGGACTATGGCACCGACACCGGGATAGGGCTGGCGTTGGTAAGGAAAATTGTGCAGGAACATGGCGGTTCGATAAAACTGAAATCCCAGGAAGGTAAAGGCGCCAGGTTCCGGTTTACCTGGCCCAAATCAGCTTGAAATGAGAGGGATACCTCCGTGGGGTCTATACTTTTTGTTATGTATGTATACCAGGAAGCTTGCTAATGCTTGATAAGAACGCCGTCATATTGCTCGTGGAAGATGACAGGGTCGATATTATGACTGTCAAGCGGGCGCTGCAGAAAAATGATGTCACCAACCCGATCTACGTTGCGCGTACCGGTGTCGAAGCCCTCGGTATGTTACGCGGTGACGGTTTTGAAAAGATTGAACCAAAGCCCTCGCTGATACTGCTGGATCTCAATCTGCCTAAAATGGGAGGCATTGAATTCCTGAAGGAACTTCGTGCTGACCCGGACCTGCAGTCGCTATCGGTTATTGTACTGACTTCATCGAATGAGCCACGCGACCGTGCCGCCGCCTTTGAGTACGACGTGGAGGACTACATTGTCAAACCACATTCCTTCGACGAGTTTACCAGTGCCATGGCCACCATCCTCACCTATTGCTAGCAGGTCATAGACGCGGGGAAGTATCAGCCGTCTAGGGTGAGGCAGGGCCTTTGTCTCTCCCCGGTTATTTCCGGAAGGTCCAGTAGCGTCCGTTTTCGGTGTCGACGGCTTCGAGTCCGAAGCGGTTCTCAGCGCGCTGGCCGGTCTGCAGCAGTGCAAAGATATCTTCCATAATGCGCCTGTCCTCGGCAAAGTAGGAATGCCCCAGCAGACTGGCGGAGACGGCGCTGGCGTCCACCGTTTCAACCCCGTCCACGATCACCAGGTGCCCCTCGCCGGCGTCCCCGGCGCGCGCATAACCATGGAAGGCCTTGGAGGCCATCAGCGCCCGATCGTTGGATGATGCATAAACCGTCGAGTGAATGCCGGTGCGGGCCATGCGCGGGCCGATATCCATGCGGAAGACGTCGGCGTCGATGTCCGGTGCGATCATGACGATTTCGCGGAATACAATGAGATCCCCGGCCAGGCGGTCACCTGCGAGGGTGGTCATGCCACGTCCAATAATCCGGTTGCCCATGCTGTGGCCGACTACGTAGATGTTCTGTGCCGCAACGGCTTCGAGCAGACCCGTGAGCAAGCGGACGAAATCAGCCTGTGCCCATTCCGCGTTGGTCTCGTCCACGGTATAGCCCGTCAAGCTGCCTTGCGATGGCCAGCTGAACAGTACCACCGGCCCGCTGAACTTGAGGTCCTTGGCGAACTGCGCCACATCCCGACTTGCTTCGGTAAACTCAACGTTGTAACCATGGACGAAAATCATGATCTTGCCATTGGCTGACTCGGAAACGACCCGGGTGAGCCGCTGGAAGAAGTCATCCCGGGTCAGCGTCAAGACGTCCTGCACTTTTATATGTTTGTGCTCGTCGGGCGTCCATTCGAACTTCAACAGGGACGGTGCTTCCTTGCGGCCAATGAGGTGGCCGGGGGGAATGCCTACGCGGGTAATGCCGAAGCTCATTGGCCCACGTTCAGGGCCAAAATAGCTGCCGTTGTCGGCGTCGGGTTCACGGTCGGTGGCGAAGAAGACGTCGACTTGTTGCGGTGTCGGAGCGGTGTCAGCGCTTGTGCTGCGCGAGCTCCCAGGGATCGCACAAGCGGATAGGCCGCCGATCAAGGCAGAGACCAGAAAAAATGTCAGGAATCGATGTGTATAGCTGGGCATGAATAGAAGTTAATTCAGGTTTGTTTGTAAAGACCGGGCAATCGGCATGGTTAACAATAGAATCATTCCGAGGCGGCAGTATAACCCATCAAATCAACGGCCCACCAATAATTTTCCGGCAGCTTACCCGCCAAACGGCCACTGCGAGCCCGCGCATACGCTGTCCTGGCGTTCTTCCAGGCAGCAGGTAGCCATATATGCGACCGACCAGTCATTCAAAGCAGGGTCTCTCGAGGATTTGTTAATGGCAAGCAAAACGCACATCTGTGTAAAAACTGTCGTGAAGTCAAAACGACGGTACCATCACCGTTAAGGGCGACCATCACGGTCGCCCTTAACGGGACAAACAGCTTGCAGAGCGTATTTTAACAGTCTTTTTGTGACTATGTTACTGACAGCACGAGCCTGTTTAGTGCAGAGTCCTCAACACGTTCAACTTTTCCGAACAGACCTGGGAGGACATGCTCATGGACAATAAACCCGTTTCCCTAATTGGGCCAATCAGAATCGCGTGGCTGATCGCACTTATGCTGATGATTCCATCTACAGCTACAGTCGCGCATGACAGGGCGAAGGGGGTACTGATTCGAGCGATAGTTCCTGCCGCTCTGGGTGGAACATTCTCCGATAATCCCGACAATCCTCGAATTACCGTGACTATTCCGCCCGGCGCATTGAACAACGATGCACGCCTGCGGGTCCGGGCGATAGATGACGGGGACGACGAAGACGGCAGGGACAGAAAGCATGACGATGACAAGTTGCACGTGAGATCCAGGCAAACAGCGGCAAGCCCGGTTTTTAAAGTTCAGCTGGTAAAGAAGGGCGGTAGAGGTCGGCTGCGTCTTTCAGTACCCATGACGATTGCCATTGCCGCCGATCCGGCGCCGGTACATCCGCAATTGGGTGAAATCGCCGTAAAGATAAGAAACAAGTGGCAACGGCTGAACGCAAATTTCTTCCGGCCGTCGGATTCCACAGTGGTTTCCCTCACGCAACGCACACACGGTAAGTTCCGTGTCACGCACCGCACCCTGCAGAGCGTCGCCGGGCCGGCCGTGGAGCGTGGACGGGCGGTTTTCATGCAGGACACCTTCGGCAATGAGAATTTCTTTGGCGGCGCCGTGGGATTGCATGAGCTGTTAAATAGTGTGGATCCGGTGAGCGCCGTATCTCTGGGCGCCCAGGTGGATCTGAACCAGGTGCCTGCAGAAATCGTTGAAATTATGGTAGGCGAAAATCTGGACGCCAAGGATGCGGCCCTGTCAGACCCGGCCACGACCCGTGCGCTGATCAAGGCTGGTGCGGTAATCGGCGTAAAGGGTATTTATGCAAGCGATGATCCGGCCGATGACACATTGGTCTCTGCCGGCCTGACCTGCAGTCTGTGTCATGTGAATGTCACGCCAACGGAGTTTGAACTCAATGCAGGTACCGTAGCTCTGCCCATTGGCGTACCGCGTTTCGATGGTGTGCCCAACGTGCGTATGGACGCCGGTGCAATTCTAGCGCTTACTCCTTTTGCCCAGGATGCCGGACAGCCGGTAGTTGATATTCTCAACAGCTGGGGCCCGGGGCTGTTCGATATACGAGCGCTTCCCGATAATCCCCTTGAAGATAACGTCGTCAATCCGACCATGAATCCCCCGATCTGGAACTTCGTCGACCTGGAAGAGCAGGGTTATTCCTTTGGCTGGGACGGATTGTTCGTCAATGATGGAATCAACAACAATGCGTTGGCCAGTCAGGCTGAGGCCGTCTATGATCTGGTGATGCACGCCAATGGCGCTTTTGGCCTGCCCAACGGAAATCTGCCCCCG
>JBDNAP010000439.1:0-2914 GCA_039768325.1 Thiogranum sp. | reverse complement strand
GACTGTTGGATGTCATGGAATGCTGTCCAACGCGCTAGCCGTTACGGATATACAGACGTCTACTGGTACCCGAAAGGCAGTGACGGATGGGCACAGCACGGCCTGCCGCTGACAGAAGCCACGCCTATCCCCACATCAAACATCGAAACAGAGGTCCCATGATTCGCTACCTCATCACGGCATTGTTGATGCTTACCACTCCGGCTCTGGCGGATCGTGACCGGGCAAGTGTGGAAGCCGTTCAATCGCTGCAGGCCTACGCGGCATACAAATCCGGTGATTTTGCTCAAGCGCGCTTGCTATGGGAGGACTTGGCTGCGCGGGGTAATACCACCGCAATGAACAACCTGGCAAACATGTTTGAGCAAGGGCAGGGTTCACCGAAGGATCTGGCGGTCAGCATCCAGTGGCTGCGTAAGGCGGCCGAGCTTGGCGACCCGGTGGCACAGCTCAACCTCGGGCTGGCGTTCGAGCGCGGTACGGGCGTGACCCGTGACAACCATGAAGCGGCCCGCTGGTTTCGTAAGTCCGCAGAGCAGGGTGACATGGATGCGCAGTTCAATCTCGGCGTGATGCTGGCTACCAGTTACGGTGCCGGTGCAGAGTCTGCCACTGGAGAACAACGTGCCGAAGCGAAAAAATGGTTGATGCGGTCGGCCGCGCAAGGTCACGAGGAGGCGCGAACCTTTATCGGTCTTTTACCAAAATAGACTCATACTGGAATGGCACTAAGTTAAGCCTGTTTAACCCATTGTAGGGTCGAATTCATTCGACCAACCACGTTGCCATACCATCTATCATCGCGGATATGGCTACTATGTGGGTAGCCGCCAACAGCTAAAAGCCGAATAAATTCGGCCCTACAGAGGAAAAGCCGTCTTAACTTAGTGCCATTCGACTCATACTGGTGTACTGTTTCATAACACCAGTTGCGTAGCTTCGCGAACAGGTACCGCGTCTCGATTTGGCGAAGCGACAGGGCAGTATTTTCATCTCCGTGGTAATCATACTTCAGTGCAAATCGATTTTTACAGCTGGTTGGCTGTCGCAACCTATATTCTGCACTGGTCTCTGATCGTTGGCCTGTCGGCGCGCATCATCATGCGGAGACGGCCGGTTGGCGTGTTGCTGGCCTGGATGGCACTCATCCTGAGTATCCCCATTCTTGGTGTCCTTATCTATGTCGTCATCGGGGAAAGCCGTATCGGCGATCGCTATCTCAAACGCGCACGCGTGGTCCGGGACCATTACACCCAGTGGATGCAGTGGCTGAGAGCACGCGCGGCAGTCGACTGGTCACTGATCAATCCGCAGGCAATTCCCCTCCAGCGTCAGGCCGAATCACTCGTCGGTCTGCCGGCCCTGCAGGGCAATCGCGCCGAACTGCTGCAGGACTATGCCAGTGTGTTCCACTCGCTCATCGATGATATCGCGCACAGTACAAGCAGCTGTCACCTGGAATTCTATATCTGGCATAACGGCGGCCTGGCCGATGAGCTGCTGCAGGCTTTGGTGCGCGCAGCGGCTCGCGGCGTCACCTGCCGGGTGCTGCTCGATGCGGTGGGCAGCAAACCCTTCCTGCGCAGCGCCAGTGCTGCACGCTTGAAGGCCGCGGGTGTGCAGCTCGCCTGCTCGCTGCCCGTCGGTCTGTTCACGACACTGGCCACACGCGCCGACCTGCGCAATCACCGCAAGCTGGTGGTCATCGACGGCGAGATCGCCTACACGGGCAGTCAGAATCTGGTTGATCCCCGCTGTTTCAAGCAGAACGCCGGCGTGGGCGAATGGATCGATGCCATGCTCCGCATCGAAGGTCCTGCCGTCGAGGCGATAGGCGGCACCTTCATGTTCGACTGGGAGGTTGTCACGGGTGATGGACTGGAAGCGCTCAGGGGTAGCCACGACGTGAAACACGTGCCGGAGCGCGGTCCGGTTGCCTTGCAGATGGTACCGTCGGGACCTATCCCGAAACCACTCGCGATCCTGCAATTGATCCTGAGCATGATCTATGCGGCGCGTTCGGAACTGATTATCACCACACCTTATTTCGTACCTGATGAATCACTGTTGACGGCACTGATGTCGGCTGCGCACCGGGGAGTCGCGGTGACGCTCATTGTGCCGGCGAAAAACGATTCCCGGCTGGTCGACTACGCCAGCAGTGCCGTATTCGATGACCTGCTGGCCGCCGGGGTGTGCATTGCCGCCTTCGAGGAGGGACTATTGCACACCAAGTCGATCACGGTTGACGGCGATCTGTGCCTGTTCGGTTCCGTCAATATGGACATACGCAGCCTGTGGCTGAATTTTGAAGTGTCTCTGATCATCTACAACCGTGACCTGAGTGCGCGGATACGCGCTTTGCAAATGGAATACCTGGACCGGTCATACCTTCTGGATCTCGGTCAGTGGCGGCAAAGATCCCTGCCGAGACGATTTGCGGAAAACGCGGTTCATCTTCTGGCACCGTTGCTGTAGGGGACGGAATATGGCTGCCGCGTTCTCTGAGTGAATCAGGTCCTGCACTCCGCTATCCGCGTCGTTTTTCACGATACCGGTTCGCGGCCAATTGCTGATCGGTCAAGCGGACGATCGCTCCCTGGGTGGAAGAACGGCATTTGTGCCAATATCCCCGGATGTTGCGCAATCCGGACAGAACAACGATCGACCTGGCACTCGCGGTGGTGCCGGAAACCCCGCCCGCGCTACTCTACGGTCTGCTGGAGGTCTTTTCGACCGTTGGCGGCGGGGAGCCCGCGTCGTTCCGCCGGCTTTTCAAGTGCATGACGTGGATCACGCCGGCAGGCTACCGGCCACGCTCGCAAGGGATGGTGCCGCGCTGATGACCATAGCATGGTTGACTCTCCTCGCAGCCAATGCCGTTCTGGCACTGGGGTCGGTGCTCCAGGCAGCG
>JBDNAP010000438.1:0-3033 GCA_039768325.1 Thiogranum sp. | reverse complement strand
TTGGTTTTGAACAGGCCGTAATAGGCAAGTTCGAATCGCACCAGGGTTACAAAAGTACGTACATCCGCTTCCGTGAGTTGATCGCCCACCAGGAATTTCCGGGCTTCCAGTCTTCGCTCGATGTAGTCCAGGCTGGCAAAGACATCGGTTACCGCCTTGATATGCGCGGATTGCGTGGTGGCAAATCCGGCACGGTACACACCGTTATTGAAGCTATCGTACAGCCGTGCATTGACTGCATTAATGTCCATGCGCAGAGATGCTGGATAGAGGTCGATGCTATTGTCAGCCAGGTCACCAAAGCCGCTGTTGAACATGCGTATGATTTCAGCGGACTCGTTATTGACGATGGTTTCCTGCTGTTTATCCCACAACACGGGCACGGTGATCTGGCCGGTATAATCGGGTTTGGCGCGCTGATAGATTTCGTAGAGATAGTTTGCCCCATACAAGGGATCGGCTTGCGCGCCCGGCAAGGTGTCATCGAACCCACCAAAGCGCCACACCTTGTCCGTCAGACGTGGGTCCAGGGTGGAGATTGAGACCACCTCTTCAAGTCCCTTGAGCTTGCGAACCATCAGCGTGCGCGAGGCCCAGGGACAGATGAGGGCGACGTACAGGTGATAGCGTCCCGGTTCGGCGGCGAAACCACCGCTGCCGCTGGGTCCGGGCCGGCCGTCAGGGGTGATCCAATGACGAAATCCCGCGTCTTCCCGTACAAACCCGCCTTCTTCATCCGTGTCGTGCACGGGATGAAAATCTTTTGCCCATTGACCATTGATTAACATTTGGAAATCTCTCGGTATCGGTTTTGGGGATACGGCCCCGCATCGCGGGGCCGCACTCGTGTCGTCAGGCAGTGGCTACCCGGGAACGCTGTGCCTGGCCGTTAAACAGTGCACGCGCACTATAGGCACCGTCACCTAACAGGGCCTGGACAAAGGACGCCATGATGAGAAATGCGGAATATTCCCAGCCGCCGTTTTCATTGGTGTACAACCAGCCGTTGGCGCCGTGTACCAGCACGATGCTGCCGATCAAAACGGGCACCAGGGCCAGGGCGACCACGCGAGTCTGGATACCGGCCACCAGCAATACGCCGCCGATAAGCTCAGCACCCATGGTGGGGTAGGCGAACCAACCGGGTACGCCCAGGGAGGCAAAAAAGCCCACGGTGCCGGCGGGAGTGAAGACCATGATTTTCAGTAAGGCATGGGCGATGAACATGATCCCTAAGGAAACCCGCAGAATCAGGGCGGCATAGGCTGCAGAATCTTGGTTGGTCATGATGAATCTCCTCTGGTTTGGATGGGTGAATCTGTTTGTCAGGGTTTATGATGGCAGTACCCTTAGTGTTGATAAACAGTGATATTGAAGAATAATTGTCAATATGATATTGATAATGTATGGATGTTCTCACGGGTATGCGCACATACGCCGCTGTAGTAGCCGCCGGATCATTTACCGGGGCCGCCGAGCGCTTGGGTATTTCCAAAGCACTGACCAGTAAATACGTTGGGCAGTTGGAAGAACACCTGGGCGTACGTCTGCTGAACCGCACCACGCGCAGCCTGAATGTGACGGAGGTCGGGCAGGCCTATTACCAGCGTTGCCGGCAATTGCTGGATAACATGGATGAACTGGAAGCGGCGGTGCGGCAACAACAGGAGGCACCCCAGGGGCGCCTGCTAGTGGCGGCACCCACCACCCTTGGCGAAATGTATTTGACACGCGCCGTTTCCGATTATTTAAAAGAACAGCCTAACGTGAGCGTGGAATTGGTGTTGGCAGACCGCTTCGTCAACATCGTGGATGAAGGTTTTGATTTGGCGGTGCGCATTGGTAAGTTGGCCGACTCCAGTTTGATTGCGCGTCGCCTGGCACCGGCGCGAATTGTCCTGTGTGCGTCACCGGACTATCTGAATAGCGCTGGCGCACCCGCACATCCGAAAGAGCTGGAAGTGCTTCAGTGTGTCATCGATACGAATATTCAGGATCCGGAACAATGGCCCTTTAAGGAACAGAGCCGATCATTTCGCGTGAAAGTCAACGGACGCTTTCGCGTCAACAATGCCTTGGCTGTGCGCGAAATGCTGCTGGCAGGGCAGGGTATTGGTCTGTGTCCTTTGTATGTTGTTGAAGAGGATATACGAGCGGGACGGTTACAGGTCTTGTTGCAAGAGTATGAAGCCATAGAGTATGGCATCTATGCCGTGTATCCCCACAACCGGCACCTGGCCGCCAAAGTGCGCACTTTTGTGGATTATTTGGCGGATCATTTCGCCGGATAGAGAAATCCTCAGCCGCAATTTAGGACTTGCCCTGCCGCCGAGTTGCTGCACATTTCACAGCCACGAATCAGCGCACTACTGAAAGGTAAGATCAATGAGTTCCGCCTGGATACCCTGGTAAATCTCGCGCATCGGTTGGGATTGCATGTGTCTATCAATATTGCTGCATAACAGCTGCGCATGACGACTACAATTCACGTGGCAATGGAGAGTTTTCAGTGGGCAAAAAGGACTGTGCCAGTTTTGTGCTAACTTGAACTGCCAGTGAAGTACAAGTGACTGATAACTCAAATACGGTATTGGATGGGCAAGCACCGCAAGTGACAGATTAATAAAGCAAGTAAAATGGTGTGGTCTGGCTACGAACCAGGCGGTCGGGAGTTCGAGCCGAGCGCCGCAGGCGCGAGACAACGTCGTCGCGCAGCGACGGCGGCCCGCAGGGCGGGCCCCGCAGGGGCGAGTAATCTCTCCGGGTCCGCCATTTTTCAATGTAAAATTAGGCGGTTACGGCATCTCTTGTAGCCGCTTTTTGTTTCAACAGAACAAGTGCGAGATTTTTTGCGGGAGTTTTCTCCGCGCACCCGGTTCGAGGCCTCAATCAGATTCTCCAATTCGGCTGCCGAGTAGTGCAAGTTCATCCTTCCGGATTGTTTTCACTTGATGCCTATGAATTCGCCATTGACAGGTGAAGTCTTTCCGATGAGTACTTGATCAGCGAATGCCTACATGAGTTGCGACAGCA
>JBDNAP010000437.1:0-3187 GCA_039768325.1 Thiogranum sp. | reverse complement strand
TTCCTCGGTATCATCATGGTCGAGCATGATCTTGTGCTTCAGGCGTGCCTGGCGAAGCTGCTCCACACGGTCAGTGGTGTAGAAGTAGTCTTCGGGCACGCGCTCCATGCCGCAATGGTCGGCAAAACGCATGGCACCTTCGGCAATGAGCATAACGTGTTCGCTTTTGGTCATCACCAGGCGCGCGAGTTGCACCGGGTTGGCAATCTTATCGACGGCAGCAACGGCACCGGCCGACAGGTCACGGCCATCCATGATGGCGGCGTCCATTTCGACCTTGCCGTTTTCATTAAGTACCGAACCGCAACCCGCATTGAAAACCGGGTCGTCTTCCAGCAATGACGCGCAGGCTTCCACCGCCTGCAGTGCCGAGCCACCCAGCTCCATGACATCACGGCCATGTTCGAGTGTCCTGCGAATACTCTCGAGGTAACGGAATGCGGTTTTATCGTCCTTGACGTTATCGAGCGCACCCGCACCGCCATGAACCATCAGGGAATAGCTGCCGGTACCGCTCATGGCTTGTCAAGGTAGTCATTTTTCACCTGCGCATTGTCACACATCAGCCAGCATAATTCCCGCAAAAGGTGGGGCCGGAAACAGCGAAGGTCATTGATCAGACACCGGGAGCATCCAGCAACTCAACCCGCACATCCATACTGCTGAACAGTGCCGGCGGACCAAACTGATGGTATACCGCGACATCGGCTGCATCACGCCCGTAGGCCACTGCGAGCCGCCCCCCGCGAGGAACATCTTCCGTGGGGTCGAAGGTATACCAGCGATCACCGACGTACGCCTCGAACCATGCATGCAGGTCCATGGGATCAAGGCCGTAAAGAAACCCCACCACCAGACGTGCAGGGATGCTGATGCTGCGGCACAGCGCGATACCCAGATGGGCAAGATCGCGACACACCCCCTCACACTGAGCATTCACCTCGACAGCGGACAACGGGAACACACTGGATCCGGGTATGTACTGTACCGTGCCTTTAACCCAGTCGCTGATCCTGTTCACCTGGTCATAGCCGAGCGGCACCCCGTCAACGATCTCTCTTGCGAGATTACCGAACCTGTCCGATTCGCAGTAGCGGCTCGGGAGCAGATACATCAACACATCATCCGGTAGCGTCTGGATATCAACAAAGCAGGCTCCCGGGGCTTTATCCACACTGTCCGTCGTCATCACATCGGCTGTGGTATGGACGTAGAACTCCCCGGCCGGTGCCACCATGCGCTGACAAAGATTGCCGTAGATATCCGTGTATTCACGTACCGGAATACTCGGCGATAGTGAATAGGTCTCTCGCGCCATCCACTGCTGTATGCCACTGCGGGGTCGCAGCATGAGGATCAAAGGGGTCGACTCGAGCATTTGAAACCCGAGATTACAAGTGGTCCGGATCCACATTATCAGCTTTCCTCGTTATTGCCATCCTCACCAGGTGCGTGGGTTATCAACAACACGCGCCTGTCACGCATCAGCAAACAGGATTCCCGGAAAAGATGATGATTACAAGCGGTACAGCAATTCGTTCCGAAGTGCTTCCTGGTAGTCGGGTGACCCCGCCAGCAACAGTACCAGTTTACCTTTCATCAGGGTCCCCCAGTTGACGATCACCAGACCTTCTCCTGTTTTCATGTCGAACTCCAGGTCACCGAGATCGAGATCGGAAAGCTTGCGGTATTTTGTCTTGAAGGTCATCGCGCTCCATTCCGGAATATCCAGTTTCTGCGCGATGACGGTCGGGTAGGAGGCACCATTGAAGCGCGGGTTGCATTCAATCGCAGGATAACGGATAGCCCCGTCGGGCATTTCAACCAGTGCCACGTCAAAGGCAAATATCCCTTTCATTCCCCGCTCCTTGAGCCAGAGAGCCATCGGTTCGACGGCATCCCATGGCTCATGGCTGGAAGGAAATCGGTTGCCCTGGTGGGCACAGCCCTCGAGAATCTGTTCGCTCGCGGCCAGGCGCACCAGCTGATCGTCAATGACGCGATACTGCATGTTGAAGAATACTTCGCTTTTTATTTCTTCCTGCATCTGCACCGGCACATCGGCGGCGAATTTTTTCATCGCATCGCGCAGCGCTTCGCGATTGGCACAGCGATAGATGCCGACACCGGAAACCGATATCGCCGCTTTCAGGTAACAGGGCATGTTGAACGAAATGATATCCATCTCGCTGATGTCATTGACACTTGAAAAGCATTGCGTCTGCGGCACATCTATTCCCAGCTGTTGTGCCAGCGCCATGAAGTTGTTTTTCGAGTTAATGTATTCGACGGTTTCCAGCCATTGCGGATCGTTCCAGGCCTTGCATTCATTCGGCCCGAAATAGAATACGGAGGGCCGGTAACCCTTGTAGGCAGCCAGTTGTTTGAGACTCAGGTCCCAGATCACGTTTTCACTGTGACTCAGACCTATACGGCAGTAATGAGCGGTAATGTCTTTCCACAACGGCTTTAGTGCCGGGTGCAACTGGATGTAATCATCCGCCTCGGTCAGTCCAAGCGCACGACCTGAATAAAGATCATTGCCCTCAACACCCTCCGCGGTGCAATGCATGATGTCATGGTTGACGACGTAACGTCCTGCAGGCAGGTAACCGTGACTGACTCCGGTGGACATGGCACTTCCTCATCATATCTTTTGATAGTTAGAGATAGGCAAAATTGATGCCAATGGCCTGACACGATAAATCAACAACTTATTGATTGATTCGTATTGGGCAATGCACACACTTAATGCAGGATGTGTTTTATTGAACCATTCCAGTGCATTAGACCGTCTTGCAGGCCTTTCCGTGAGCTGGCTGGAATGCGATTACACCGACTGAGTTACTCAACCATGAGCAGTATTTATGACTGAGCGCATTGACTTACAAGTATTTAGTTATATAATTAATTAGTAATTAATGTGGTTCCCGAATGGAAGTATCAGCAGTGAAAATTTGTGGATAGAAGAGGTTTTTTTTGGCGCCCGTTCATACTGCTGACACTCCAATCGACACCACACTCATGAGGTGAAGCATGGACTGTGATGATTTACTGAGGTGCTCGCTGGCAGCATTAATGATGCTGGTCATGGTCGCCGTGCTGCCATTGTTCCTTTACTGGCTGTGGATCGGCCTGTCTGGTTGACTTCATCGACATGAACACGCCAGGGAACCGGGCCCTATCC
>JBDNAP010000436.1:0-2758 GCA_039768325.1 Thiogranum sp. | reverse complement strand
CATGCTCGTCCACCCAGCGGTAGACCTCTGCGTGAGCAGACAGCTGCCCGCACAGCAGCAAGGTAAAAAACAGGCATCGGCAGAAAACATTCATCATTTCCCTGTTATCGTTGCAAACGGTCCAACCTTAAACGCTGCCGTTCATCAAAAAGACGGCGTACGGCCAGATGCACCGCCGCCAGGGTGCCGAAACCGGCGCCGCCCGCGATCAGGAACATGATTAAAATCTGGTACTTGACCGCCTCAACCGGCTCAATGCCCGCCAGAATCTGCCCGGTCATCATACCGGGCAGACTGACAATACCGGCGGCCGCCATGGCGTTGATAATCGGTATCAGACCACTGCGAAAAACCTGCTGGCGGATACCCGATACAGCTTCGGGCGCACTGTAGCCCAGCATCAGGCGTGCCTCTATGACGTCACGCTGCTCCCAGGCTGACTGAGTCAAGCGGTCGAGTGCCAGCGCTATACCGTTCATGGTGTTACCCAGCAACATGCCCAGCAGGGGAATAGCATACTGCGGCTGGTACCAGGGCTCATTGTCCACCACCACAATCAGGGCAAACAATGCCACCGTAAACGAGGATACAAACATCGATACCACACCGATGCCATAACCCCAGCTACCGGCAAAACGCCGGTGCTGCCGCGTCATCACCTCGCGTCCGGCGACCGCCAGCATCAGCAAAGACAACAAGCTCACCCACAGCAGGTTGCTGTTGGCAAACAGGGCTTTCAGCACCAGACCGATCAAGGTGAGTTGTATCGCCGTGCGCAGGGCGGCAACCAGCAGTTGCCCTGCCAGTCCGGGGTAGATGCGCGCCGAAGTCAACGCCAGCGCCACCACCAGTAATGCAGCAAGCGAGAGATCGAAAACACTCAAATGAATCATGCCGGTGTCTCCTCAGTTCCTTTTATCAGACCCTGCAAGTCCATGAGTATCGAGATACAGTGCTCTACTGGCGATGCGCTCTATCTGGTCAGCTGCATGTGTCACCCACAGACAAGCCGCCTGGTGCCTGCGCAGATAATCCGTCACCAGCCGTTCGACTCTCTGTGTATTGACCGGATCAAGGTTGGCGGTAGGCTCATCCAGTAACAGTATCCGTGGCCGATTACTCAGCAGCCTTGCCAGCGCCAGGCGCTGACGTTCGCCACTGGACAGGCGTTCAGCCTGCCAACCCAGCACCTCGCCCTCAAACCCCAGCTCACTGAGGATATCCGCCTCTGGGTGCCGAAAATGTTCACCGACTGACTCCGACCACCAGCGACTTTCGGCCGGTAGATAGCCAACCTGCCGGCGCCATTCTGTCGGCGGCATCTGCTCACGCTGCACGCCTTGCAAATACACCGAGCCCTGGTTGACATCCAGATCCGCCAGACTTCTCAGCATCAGTGTTTTACCCGCACCGCTTGGACCCGACAGGCAAACAAGCTCGGATTCCGACAGTGAAAAAGAAAGCTCGCTCAAATCCGTGCGGGACAGATGCCGGGCCTCGAATAATTTCATGCACGCATTATGACACGCGCACGAAAAAACGGGCGCCGAAGCGCCCGTTATAGCGATTACCCCGTTTGGGGACAGACTCACGCCTGTCCCCGGCAAGGGCTTTACAGGCCGGATCCCTTGGTTCCGGTGAATTCCGGGTAGGCCTCCAGACCACATTCGCCGAGGTCGACACCTTCGTACTCTTCTTCCTCGCTGACACGGATTCCCATGATGGCCTTGATCACCAGCCAGGTAATGAAGCTGGTGACAAAAACCCAGGCCAGTATGGTGAACAGGCCGATTAACTGGGCTTTCAGTGTGGCATCGGGATTGGTAAATGCCACCGCGATCAGACCCCACATACCGACCACGCCGTGCACCGAGATGGCGCCGACGGGATCATCGATTTTCATCTTGTCCAGGGTCAGGATGGCGAACACCACCAGCACACCACCGACGGCTCCGACAAGTGTCGAGATCAGCGGCGAACCGGCGAGCGGTTCGGCTGTGATCGCGACGAGCCCGGCCAGCGCACCGTTCAGCACCATGGTCAGATCGGTCTTGCCGAACAGCAGGCGTGCGGTCATCATGGCAGCCACCAGGCCACCCGCTGCCGCCATGTTAGTATTGACAAACACCAGTGCTACCGCGTTGGCCTCCCCGACATCCGAGACCTTCAACTCGGAACCGCCGTTGAAACCGAACCAGCCAAGCCACAGGATAAAGGTGCCCAGCGTGGCCAGCGGCATGTTGGCACCCGGAATCGGGTTGATTTGACCACCAGGGCCGTACTTGCCTTTGCGGGCACCGAGCAACAGCACGCCCGCCAGCGCCGCGGTAGCACCCGCCAGGTGCACCACGCCTGAACCGGCAAAGTCGTTAAAGCCGAGTCCGTCCAGAAAGCCGCCGCCCCACTTCCAGTAACCCTGCATAGGGTAGATAAAGCCGGTCATAACAATGGCAAAGAACAGGAACGACCACAGCTTCATACGTTCCGCGACCGCACCTGATACAATGGACATGGCGGTGGCGACAAACACAACCTGGAAAAAGAAGTCTGACAGGTTCGAGTAATAAGGGGCATCGTCACCACCGGCAACCACGGCAGCAGCGTCATTGTCAGATGTGCCCAGAATGCCATTCAGACCCGGCCACCAGCTATTCACGGCAGCATCGCCGGGGTACATGATGCCGTAACCCATTAACATGTACATAATGCAGGCAATGGCAAACAGCGAGATATTCTTGGTCAGAATTTCCGCCGTGTT
>JBDNAP010000069.1:0-2822 GCA_039768325.1 Thiogranum sp. | reverse complement strand
TTGCTGTCGCGCTTAGCGTCGCGGGTATGACGGCGGTCGCCAGAATCACGCCCACTTTACCGGACGCTTCGCCGCTGATGATGGAGCAATCCGCCATACAGGCCCCGCCGAGTTTTGCAGCACTGGTGGAGCGTGTACAAGCTGCCGTGGTCAACGTGGCCGTTACCGGCAAGTCGGTCTCGACCTCGGCTGCTGAGCTGCCGGGCCTCGAACTCCCGGACGACCCTCGCTTCAAGGACTTCTTTGATCGATTTTTCCAACAGTCACCCGCGCTGCCGGGGCGGCACGGCCCCCAATCCAGGGTAGAGGGCGTGGGCTCGGGATTTATCGTCACCGCCGATGGCTACCTTGTCACCAGTAATCACGTGGTCGAAGATGCCACGGAAATCCAGGTGGTGCTGAACAATGGCGAACGGCTGCCGGCGCAGGTACGTGGACGTGACCCCAAAACCGATCTGGCACTGCTGAAAATCGAGGCAGACCGTGACTTACCGTATGTCATCTTCGGTGATTCCGATGGCGCACGAGCGGGTGACTGGGTGGTGGCGATCGGCAATCCCTTCGGTCTGGGTGGCACGGCAACCAGCGGCATTATTTCGGCCAGGGGCCGGGACATTCAGTCCGGTCCCTATGACGACTACCTGCAGATCGACGCGCCCATCAACCGCGGCAATTCCGGTGGACCGCTGTTCGATACCAGCGGCAAAGTCATCGGGGTGAACACGGCGATCTTTTCGCCCAACGGAGGTAACGTCGGTATCGGCTTCGCGGTGCCCGCCGCGCAGGCGAAATCGGTCATACAGCAGTTGATGACCCGTGGTCATGTAGAACGCGGCTGGCTTGGGGTGCAGATTCAGAAACTCACCGAAACCCTGGCAGAGAGCATGAAGTTGCCGCGTACCCACGGCGCGCTGGTTACCAGTGTGACCGCTGATTCGCCAGCCGCACGGGCCGGCCTTGAGGTCGGCGACGTGATCCTTAATTTCGATGATCATGACGTCATCGACATGAAAGACCTGCCGAGGCTGGTGGCTGACACGGCGCCGGGACAGAACACCCAACTGACCGTCTGGCGGCAGGGTAAAAAACGCAACCTCGAGGTGTCCATTGCCGGATCCCCGGACGTCACAGCGAATGCATCCGAGCCTGCCACGGCAGCGCTTACCGGGCCCAGGATCGGTGTGGCGCTGGCGCCGGTGACCGGTGAATTACGCGAGCGCTTTGACCTGCCGGGCGATGTCGACGGCGCCCTGGTAGTCGAGGTCGAACCCGGCAGCCTGGCGGCGCGGGAAGGCATTCGCCCGGGTGATGTCATCGTACAGGCGGGCGGCAAGCCGGTGTCGACACCGGCCGACGTGGTCAGTGTGGTACGCGAATCAAACGCCACTGATCAGGACAGTGTGCTGCTGCTGCTCAACCGCAAGGGCGACCAACGCTTCGTCACCGTGCAGATCGGTTGATATGATAGCGGTATGATCGGTTCGCGTGGCGTCCTGCCTTCTGCAGGGCCGGGGTGCCACGCAGCCGGGTTGAGTCAAGGAAATCATGCCGCTATGCATATCCTGGTGATTGAAGACGACGTCAAGACCGCCGGCTATCTGCAAAAGGCCCTGTCTGAAAGTGGACACAGCGTGGATCATGCCGCGGATGGCAAGGACGGACTTTTCCTCGCCATGGAGGGAAGCTACGATGCGCTCATCGTCGACCGCATGTTGCCGCAGCTGGACGGCCTCGCCATCATTCAAACCCTGCGCGCGGCTGAAGACCAGACACCGGTCCTGATACTCAGCGCGCTGGGTGAAGTCGATGACCGGGTCAAGGGCTTGAAGGCAGGCGGCGATGACTATCTGGTCAAGCCGTTTGCGTTATCGGAACTGCTGGCAAGACTGGAAGCCCTGGCCCGGCGTGTGGATATCACCAAAACAGAGACGACGTTCCAGGTGGGAGATCTCCACGTGGATCTGCTGTCGCGTATTGTGAAACGTGCAGATCGGAACATCGATCTGCAGCCCACAGAGTTCCGCCTGCTCGAATACCTGGTGCGTCACGCCGGCCAGGTGGTTACCCGCAGCATGCTGCTGGAGAACATCTGGGATTACCAGTTTGATCCCCAGACCAATGTCATTGACGTCCATATCAGTCACCTGCGCGCCAAGATCGACAAGCCTTTCAGCTATCCACTCCTCCATACCGTCCGCGGCGCAGGTTATATTCTCCGTGAACCCGGCTAAGTGGCTGCGCAGTTCCAGTTTCCGTCTGGCCTTGATCTACATGGCGCTGTTTGGCGGATCGGTCCTGATGCTGCTGACATTTATTTACTGGTCGACGGCCGGTTATATGGCGAAACAGGCCGATGCCACCATCGAAGCCGGCATTGCCGGGCTGGCGGAACGTTACCGGACCAGCGGACTCAGCGGTCTGACGAATACCATTTCCGAACACGTTTCCCGCAAGCCGGGTGGCTATTCCATCTATCTGCTCGCGGATGAGGACTTGCGTCCGCTGGCAGGCAATATCAGTCGCTGGCCACCCGGACGTGCGACGCAGGATGGCTGGCTGGACTTTCGCCTCGAAGGCGAAGGCTGGCCGGCGGGAGAAGTCCACCGGGCGCGGGCACGCGCATTTCAGTTGCGCGGCGGCTTTCACCTGCTGGTCGGCCGCGATCTCCACGAACTGCAGAAAACGGAACAGCTGATCGTCAGAACACTGGTCTGGGGACTGGCGATCACGCTGATCCTCGGTCTTATTGGTGGTTCGATGATGACCCGCAGCCTGGTGCGGCGCATCGAAGCGGTCAATCAGACCAGCCGTGAGATCATGTC
>JBDNAP010000435.1:0-3955 GCA_039768325.1 Thiogranum sp. | reverse complement strand
GTCAAGCGCTGCAACGCCGTAGCGGGGCACCACAGGAGCGCCCGAAGGGTTGGCCTGTCAGCGTCCATGGCTGCGTTGCGCCTCTTACTAAGGGCTAAGGCCATTAGTTGCGAACCGCGCCTCGTCTAAGGCGCCTAATGTTGGTGCACTGACGTTGCTGTGTGGCTCTGAATCCGTCAATATCAGGTTGAAGGAGTATCAGTTTATGCGTCGCTCATTCAAGCCGACAATGACCCGCCCCGAAGACTTCGAGGCATTCTGGGACAGCACCCGCCTGCAGCTGGAGAGATTGGACCCCGCGATAGAACGGCGGCCCCAGACAGTAGCCGGGGTAGCGGGTATCCGCTCTGAGATCGTGTCTTTCCTGTCACTCGGCCGCACCCGCGTGTCGGCCTACTTTCTGCAATGGGAGGACGACCAGCAGCGCCCGCTGGTGATCTACAGTCACGGTTACGGCTGCCAGTGCCAGCCGCGCTGGGATTGGGCCCGTCGGGGCCTCAATGTGCTCGGTGTCGACATCAGGGGATTCGGCATCTCGATGGACGCCTTGCCGCATCCCTCGCGTTGGGGATACGTTCTCACCGGTATCGAAACCCCGGAAACCTCGGTGATTCGTCTTGCAGTTTGCGACTACATGCAGGCGGCGCGCGTCGGTCGCATGCTGACCGCCGAGCGGCGGAACAGAACGGTGTTCGAAGGTGTCAGCTTCGCCGGCGGCCTGGCGTTGATGTCGCAAGCGGTGACGGGTCACGCAGACCTCCTGGCGGTCGGTGTGCCAACCTTCGGCTGGGCCGAGGGCCGGAATCTTTTCGTGAAGTCCGGTTCGGGTGCCGAAATCAGCGCCTACCTGGCGCGCAGACCGGACCACCTGGAGGACACCATGGTGGTGCTGCGCTACTTTGACGCAGTCAATTTCGCCGATTGTGTGTCCTGCCCCACCGTGCTCGCCCTGGGTCTCGAGGACGACGTCGTGCCGGCCAAGACAGTTTATGGCATCGCCAATCACCTCACCGTGCCCTATGAGCTGATGGAGTTTCCGGTCAGTCACACGGATCACCCGGACGAGGCGCAGTGGCAGCGCTTCGAGTCTTACTGGCTGCAACTGGCCGTGCAGGGGATACCCGCGGCATTCGGCGACCATACGGCCCGGGTTTCGTAGCACCCGGGTCCGGTGTAAGCACCGGGGTTGAATACACAAATACCAGGCAGCATAGGCACACCGGCACCCGACATTGCCTGTACACAGTGATACTTGCCGCTCTCCGGTACTTGTATTTGTTGAAAAAATACCGCGTGTAGTCTAGCTTTAGTAGAGGCATTATCAACGCGCAGGGCAGCCGTGAGCGGGAACCGCTGCGCGCCTCTACACTGCTCCAGATTCGTGGTCGGCGGCGGCTCTCGTGGTAACCGGGATCCGGCGCAGGAGAGAGACTCATGATGGCAAGCCTGAAAATAACCCGTCACATTGTGCGGCAATATGGAATCCTGCTGTTACCGGTATTGCTGCTGTTCACGTCAGCGAGCATGGCTGCGGTCAGTGAGCAGACCGGCGGCAGCGCGGTGCCGAACCCCGGTACCGACCTGTGGCGTGCAGTCCGCGAGGGGCCGACACCCAACGTCGGCACCAGCCAGGTCCAGAGTGTCGGCAGTACGACGCTGATTGCGGAAAGTGGCGAAAAGTGGCGCACTCTGCGCCGACAGTACATGATCCCCTGGGGGGGCTGGCTGTTGGCCGGCATGCTCGGTCTCATCGTAGTTTTTCACCTGGTCCGCAAGGCGCCGGAACGCTTCGACGAAAGCTCCGAGCAGTGGATCCAGCGTTTCCCCGGGTACGACCGTATCCTGCACTGGTTCATGGCCGGGACCTTTATCTTTCTGGCCCTGACCGGGCTGGTTCTGCTGCTCGGGCGCTTCCTGCTGCTGCCGGTGTTCGGACCGGAAGCCTTCGGCGCAATCGCCAGCGCCTGCAAAGAGGGGCACAATCTGTTCGGGCCGCTGTTCATGCTCGCACTGGTGCTGTTTTTGCTCCGTTTCGCATCGCGCAACTGGTTTACCCGTGGCGACCTCAGCTGGTTTGCCAGGGGCGGCGGCATGTTCAGCGGCAAGCATCCGTCGGCCGGATTCTTCAATGCCGGAGAGAAGCTGCTGTTCTGGTCACTGGCGTTTGCCGGCGCAGTGCTGTGTGTATCCGGCCTGATCCTGTTGTTTCCGCAATTCGGCCAGTCCCGCGAGTTGATGCAGACCCTGATGCTGCTTCACGCCTTAGCCGCGCTCGGTATCGTCGCCTTCACCTTTGGCCACATCTACCTGGCCACCATCGGCGTACCCGGCTCGCTGAACGCCATGAATACCGGCCGGGTCGATGCCGACTGGGCGCGGGCGCACCATGACCGCTGGCACCGCGAATGCGAGGAACAGGGTTTGATAGAGAAACAGCAGAGCTGACCGGGGGAAGACAGGAAAATGTTCGTTCAATTCGTCGAAGGTCCGTTGTGGTATTTCTCGGCAACCGTGTTTGTCATCGGTGTAGCAGTACGGCTGTTATTCGCCCTGCGCATGGGCACTGCCACACCTCTGTCAAAACCACGGGGATCGGCATCGCAAGGTGCCATCCGGGCGGTATTCAGCCGCTTTGTGCCGCGCCGTGAGTTCCGCCCGAGAATGCGGCTCGAGGTGATCGCCGGCTACGCTTTTCACCTCGGCTTGTTCGCACTGCTGTTTTTCGCAGCGCCGCACATCGAATTCTACAAGGACTATATCTTTGGTTTCGCCTGGCCGGCGATGCCGCGCTGGGCCTTTATCGTGGTCTCCGAGATCGCCTTCGCCGGGCTGTTGGTGCTGTGGCTGCGCCGCATGCTGCACCCGGTTTCGCGCAAGCTGTCCGACGCCGGGGATCACATCGGCAGCATCCTGGTGTTCATGGTGATGCTGACCGGCTGTCTGGCGCTGGATCAATCACACGAAAGTCTGCGGGTGCTGCATTTTTTCCTGGCCGAACTGCTGCTGATCTATTTCCCCTTCAGCAGCCTGATGCATACCTTCACCTTCGTATTCTCGCGCGGCTATCTCGGGGCGAGTTTTGCCCGTCACGGTGTCAAGGCCTGACGGCATTTAACGGACTGTCACAGTCAAGGGTTCAACGATGAATATCGATATGACCGTCATGCAGGGTTTCATGGAAAAGGTCCAGCAGATGGGGCAGATGGACGTGCCCAGCAAACTGTCCGACGAGGAGCGCGTCGATACGGCCAGGCGGGTCATACTGGAAAAAATGGACGCGCAGCTGGCCGTGGATCTGGATGCCTGTGTGCACTGCGGTTTGTGCGCGGAAGCCTGTCATTTCTACCTCTCCACAAAAGATCCGAAATACACGCCGATCCGCAAGCTGGATCTTATGAAGCGTCTGTACCGGCGCGAGCGCAGCTCCAACCGCTGGCTGTACCGCCTGTACACCAAGGATATTACCATCGAGGACCTGCAGGAGTGGGAGGAACTCGTCTATGACTCCTGTACCGTCTGCCAGCGCTGCAGCCTGATCTGCCCGATGGGTATCCATATCGCATCGGGTGTCGCCATTATGCGCTCAGCGATGCGCGCCGCGGACCTGATGCCGGTGGAAGTGCGCCTGGTGGGCCAGGAGCAGGGAGAACAGGGGACGCTGTTCGGGCTTGGCAGCGAGCAGTTTGTGCAGGCCATCGAAGAACTGCGCAAGACCGGGCTGGAGATCCCGCTCGATGAACCCGAGGCGGACATCCTGGTACTCTCCTCCGTTATGGACGTCATGCTGTTCAGGGACACGCTGGTGTCGACGATCAAGATCATGAATCACGTCGGCGCCAGGTGGACCTTCAGCAGCCAGGGTTACGAATCAGCCAACTTCGGTTACATGACCGGCGACGAGGCCTGGCAGTGCGCCGCCTCGAAACGGGTTTATGATGCGGCGCTTGCCTGTGGT
>JBDNAP010000068.1:0-9563 GCA_039768325.1 Thiogranum sp. | reverse complement strand
TCTTGCTGCGCAATTCACCTTGTCCCCCAGGGGACCCTCTCTTGCTGCGCAATTCACCTTGTCTTGCTGCGCTATTCGTAGCGTGAGGTATTGAACTTCCGGCCGAACAACTCGTAGACCTCGTTTACCGTTCTCGGCTCGCAGACTTTCGGATGGAAAATATTCCGGTTGCTCTTTGCCGCTGCGGGAAACAGTTCGACAGCGAAAGTATCGGGATTCTCGTTAAGTGCTTTGAGGAAGGAAATCGCACCCTTCTGCCCCAGGAAGTGCGTTAAATAAAGATCGGTGCGGTCGGGTTCACGATCAAAAGAAAACGTCAGCCTCTGCAGATTATCCCTGACGGTTTCCGCTGCCATCATGGCCGACACCCGGGGATTCATGCGCAGATCGAGCAGGTGCTGATATACCGCGTTGTCACGGACCATCGGTCGTTGATAGCCGCTGCGATTGACATAGAACTCTATCTGCGAAGCATAGTCCGCCAACCCGTATTTGTCGCCGTGCATCTTGACGGTATTAAGCCAGGTATCGTGGGTAAACTGGTAAAGCCCCATCGCGGATGAGCCTTTTGCCTTGCTGACCGGATCGAAGTTGCTCTCGGCGGCGGCGAGCTCCATCAGATAGGAAAAATCAACACCGGTGCGCACACTGCTCAGGCGGATAGCCGCCACTACACCACGATCGACGTGGAACCTGTTGGCATCATCCTCGGCCAGCCTGGCATAGTTTTTTACCAGGGTGGCCAGCTCGGCCGGGCCCGGCGTTTTCTGCACGCCGGCGCCTGAAAGATACAGCGACTGGAACTCGTCCAGCGCCTGTTCGGTGCGCGCACCCTTGAAACCATCCGCCTCACCCAGCTCGAAACCCAGTGTGAGCAGGGCGCTCTGCTGCTCCTTCACCAGCGGATCGAACAGGTACCTGGTCCTGGCCGTCCGGGTATCCTGCAGACGCAGTGGCGGTCCCCACTGCTGGTGGACAGCCGGCCCGGCTTTGACAAATCGGGTCTTGCGTTTTCTGGTCTGCGGTGGCGGCTTTTTCTGCTTGCTGCCGTCGCTTTCGGCGGCCGCAACAGCTCCCCCGTCAGGGGTGTTGGCATCCACAATCGCATCATCATGCACAATCGGTTGCAGCAATCCCTGCACCGTGCTCTCTGCATTGCGCAACGTCGTAGCGCTTGCCAGCATCCCCAGCAGCAGGAAAACCGCGGCTGTCGACAACGTCCGGTTCAACGACCAGCAGAATCGCCCGCTGGTGGACGGGGTCTGCAGCGAAGACTGACAGGCTTTGACTTGCTGCGCGGCGGCCTGCAAACGGGAATTGGCTGTCGCCAGGGAAGTTTCGAGCAGCTCTACCTGGCGGGATACTGCATCGCGCTCGGATGCAATATCCGCGATCTGCGTCTTCAGGCTGTCGAGTGCGGCACGGTATTTGTCGTCACTATCCTGGTGCAGTGTGCTCGTCCCCTGGCAACATTCGACCTGCTGCAGTGTATTTTGTGATTTTCTTGTTAAGCCTTTCTGCCGATCATGTTGGTCTGTACGCACTGCTCTACCCTCACAAGCAGCTGCAAATCGATTTACAGCATTATTATAATTTTTCCTCCATGTTGCGGGTTCCGTGCCCGTGTTCCATTGCCGACGGGGGTCATTGCAGGCAATAATCCCGTGGGCCGAACTCAATCCATGTAAATTTTAAAGCAATTTTCATACTTAGAATTATATTAATGCATAATATCAAATAGATACAGTTTTTCTTAATAAGTAACGCACAATTAAACTGTTAAATTATTCGACTTTTTTCCGGATTTTCTTACACAGAAGCGTGACACAGTGCACAAAAAATCAAGCCTGTGTTGCTTATGGGCCGGCCTTTCGGCGGGTCGATGCGGTGAGAAAGACGGGCTGGTGCACCCCGCCACTGATGCCCCGTCAAGGGCCGGTTTTTTCAGCGTCTTCGTTCAGAAACAAATCGATCCCTGTTTCGATCTCCTTGCTCAGCTCTTCCGCCTCGCCCTGTCCGGTTAACATCTGACGAACTTCCCGCAATTTTGTTTTCACCCTGTTTGCGTTTTCCGGGCCGATGCGGAGCAGGGCCTTATGCCCGGCGGAGAGCGTTTCCAGGTCAGGATCGGCATATTTATAGAGCACATGCGGTCGCACCAGTCTGATCGGTCCGTCAACCACCGGGGCTGCCAGCAAATGGTCGATAACGTCGATCAAACGGTCATTAAAATAGGCCGAGGGGTAACCCAGGTATTCGTAGGCCTCCTGGAACAGGGGGTAGTACTGCAGGTAGACTGCGATAAGGCTGTCATTGTCGAGACTTTCTATCAGTCCTACGACAGGCGCATAACGCTCAAAATTTTCCGGGCTCAAATACAGATTCTCGCCTTCCTGCTGCACGGCAAAACGGCCGCCGGTCGACCGGGTTACCCTGTACTTGGCGCGCGGCAACTGCTTCTGTGGCAGATTATCGATGGTGACGACAAGGCGCCGGATAAAGCCGTCCATTCTGAACAGGGCTTGCAGCGACTGCCCGCTAGCAAAGGCTGCGATCGCCTCTTTCACCTGCGCATCGCTGTCGTCCAGCGTCGGCAAAGGAGCCTCTTCATCGGGCCTGTCTACCTGAATCGCCACATCCCGGCTAACGTCCTCCGGTGTCTGATCTTCACCTTGCGGGACAATCTTCGGAACCGGGTAACGAATCACTGCTTCTTTCTGCTCAGCGACCGGCGCATCCTGCCGTCCGAACTCGACGGGTTTATCCACCGCCTCCGGCTCGACGGTCTGCCGTTGCAGGTACATCATGGCAAACACCACCAGCATCGCCACAGCGACAGCCACAGATAGAATTAATTTATTCATAGACACCGACAGCTATTGTTTCCGGCCACACACGCCAGGGAAAATGATAGCCGATTTCGAGACACAGGTTTGCAGTTACCGCCACTGGCCAGAATATCGTCAAGGGGTCAAATTGACCTGTCTCGCAGAAACTCATGCAGAAAACGTGCGGTCTGTGAGCACTTTACCGCAGCACGGCATTCCTGCGGCGTGCCCTGGACAACAATATGCCCGCCACCGTCGCCACCTTCCGGCCCCAGGTCGATGATCCAGTCGGCTTCGGCAATCACATCGAGGTTGTGTTCGATAACGATGACGGTGTTACCGCTATCAACCAGACGCTGCAGCACGCCAATGAGTTTTTCGACGTCCGCCATATGCAGGCCGACGGTGGGCTCATCGAGGATGTAGAGTGTGGAAGATACATTATTTGCTTTGGCAAGCTCAGTGACGAGCTTGATGCGCTGGGCCTCACCGCCACTCAAGGTGGGACTGGGCTGACCGAGGGTGAGGTAGCCGAGACCGACATCGCCGAGCAGCTGCAGGCTGTGGTGAATTTTCGGATGGGCACGAAAGTAATCGGTAGCGTCGCGCACGTTCATGGCCAGCAGGTCACCGATACTCCTGCCCTTGTAGAGCACGCTGAGCGTTTCCGGGTTGTAACGCGCGCCATTACAGACTTCGCACGGCACTTTGACGTCAGGCAGAAAACTCATCTCGACCTTTTTCATGCCCTGTCCCTCACAGGCATCGCAGCGCCCGCCTTTGACGTTGAAGGAAAAGCGTCCGGGCCCGTAAGCGCGGATACGCGCTTCGGCGGTATTGGCAAACAGTTTGCGGATAGCGTCCATCACGCCGATGTAGGTGGCAGGACAGGAACGCGGGGTCTTGCCGATCGGTGTCTGGTCCACTTCCAGTACACGGCGGAGCTGTTGTTGGCCATCGATGCCACGGCAGCCGAGCATGGCAGCCGGTGTGCTGTTGCGCTTACCCCTGACCTGCAGCAGGCGCAGCAGGTTCGCGTGCAGCACGTCACGCACCAGCGTGCTCTTGCCGGAACCGGATACGCCGGTGACGCAGGTCAGCCTTTGCAGCGGTAAACGCAGCGACAGGTTCTTCAGGTTGTGCAGGCGTGCGCCCTTGATCTCCAGGTAAGGGTCGGCGCCCCTGCCTTTGAGTTTCACCGCCCTGCAGCGGAACAGGGGGTGGCGCAGCGGTGCGGCGAGAAAACGGCCGGTGATGGAGCGTGATTGCCCGATGAGTTTACGGAGCGGACCGGCGGCAACCACTTCGCCACCATTGACACCGGCGCCGGGGCCCAGGTCGATAATGTGTTCGGCACGGCGAATGGTGTCTTCATCGTGCTCCACCACGACAATGGTATTACCCTTGCCTTGCAGTCGAGCCAGCGTGTCGAGCAGCATCCGGTTGTCGCGCGGATGCAGGCCGATAGTGGGTTCGTCGAGGATGTAACACACACCGCGCAGATTGGAACCCAGTTGTGCGGCAAGCCGGATGCGTTGCGCTTCGCCACCACTGAGGGTCGGCGCTGCACGATCCAGGGTCAGGTATGCGAGACCGACATCCTGCAGGAATTCAAGACGGCTTCGCAGTTCCGGCAGGATGTCACGGGCAATCTCCGCATCACGGCCCTTGAGTCGGAGGCCGTTGAACAGACGGCCGGCGGCTTGCACGGTGAGGGCTGTATAGTCAGCGATGGACCGGTTCCGGTAACGCACGGCGAGTGCTTCGGGCCTGAGGCGCTGGCCGTCACAGCCGGCACAGGGCGGGATTTCCCCCTCCCAGCCGTCTGTCCAGCAGACTTCCTCGCCGCTTTGTTGTTCATCGAAGCCGGATAACTGCAGGCCGGTGCCGAAACAATCCGCGCACCAGCCGTGCCTGGAATTATAGGAGAACAGGCGCGGGTCCAGCTCGGCGAAACCGCGCCCGCAGGACGGGCAGGCACAGCGGGTGGAGAAGGTGGTTTCCCTGCCCCTCCCCGCCACCCTTGCGATAACCACACCTTTGCCGAAATCGAGGGCACGCTGTAACAGGCTGCGCAGGCCGGTTTCATTTCCTGTCGTGACGCGCATGCTGCCGACCGGCAGTTCGATGTTGTGTTCCTGATAACGGTCCAGGCGCGGCCAGTTGTCGGTTGCCAGTCGTTCACCGTCGACGCGCAGCCGGCGGAAACCTTTGCCCGCGGCCCACGTTGCCAGGTCGGTGTAATAGCCTTTGCGCGCCACTACCAGGGGCGCCAGCAGTTCGATATCGCGGTTGCGGTACGCCTTGAACAATTGGGCGATAATGGATTCATCGGTCTGCGGTTCGACCGCCACGCCGCAATCCGGGCAATGCCGGGTAGCGAGTTTGACGAACAGCAGGCGCAGGAAATGATAGACCTCGGTCAATGTCGCCACTGTGCTCTTGCGCCCGCCGCGGCTGGTGCGTTGTTCGATGGCCACGGTCGGCGGGATGCCGAAGATGGCGTCGACGTCAGCACGCGCGGCGGGCTGCACGAACTGGCGCGCATAGGCGTTGAGCGATTCCAGGTAACGGCGCTGGCCCTCATTAAAGAGGATGTCGAAGGCCACCGTGCTCTTGCCGGAACCTGACACGCCGCTGATAACGGTGAACTTCCCTCTCGGGATATCGAGCGTGACATTTTTCAGGTTGTGCTCGCGGGCGTGCAGGATTTCGATGACTGCTGCTGCAGGGCGGGCTTTAGCCCGCCCTGCAGCAGCTTCTTTCTGGAAGGCGACAGACCTCGCGCCAGTGAGCTCTGCCCCCACTTTTATCGACCCGAGTTCCATCTTATAGTCACGTAACGCCGCACCGGTATGACTTGAAGCATGTTTCGCAATGTCCTCCGGCGGACCTGCGCAGACAATCCCACCCCCGGCATCGCCGCCTTCCGGCCCCAGGTCAACGACCCAGTCGGCAGCGCTGATCACGTCCAGGTTATGCTCTATAACGATCAGTGAATGACCCTGATCGATCAATCGGCGGAAAGCAGCAAGCAGCTGACGGATGTCGTCGAAGTGCAGTCCCGTGGTGGGTTCGTCGAACAGGAACAGAGTTGACCCAGATTGTTTCCTGGCACCGCTTCTGGCCAGGTGTCCGGCCAGTTTGAGGCGTTGCGCTTCACCGCCACTCAAGCTCGGCACGGGTTGACCGAGGGTTAAATAATCAAGACCGACCGCTGCCAGGGGTTCCAGGGCACGTTGCACCGACAGCTGATCGGAGAAAAATGCCAGCGCCTCATTGACCGTCATATCAAGCACATCTGCAACCGATTTGCCGTCCAGCGTAATCTCCAGCACTTCCGACCGGTAGCGCCTGCCGTTGCAGTCCGGGCAACGCAAATAGACATCGCTCAGAAACTGCATCTCCACGTGCTCGAAACCGTTACCCCCGCAGCCGGGGCAGCGCCCGACACCGGTATTGAAACTGAATGTACCGGGTTTGTAAGCGCGTGCCCTCGACTCGGGTTCGGCGGCAAACAGCTCGCGGATGGTGTTCCATGCGCCGACATAACTGGCCGGGTTGGAACGCGTTGTCTTGCCGATGGGCGACTGATCGACGGACACGACGTCGTCGATACCGTCATGTCCGCTGATGGCTTTATGCACGCCCGCTGTTTCCACCGGTTTTCCCTTGAGTTTGCACAAAGCCCTGTAAAGCACATCCTGTATCAGTGTGGACTTGCCGGAACCGCTGACACCGGTAATGCAGACCAGCTGCCCTAGTGGCAGCTTGACATCGATGGATTTCAGGTTGTGTTGGCGGGCCCCGCGGATTTCAAGACAGGAGGAGAAAAGGGGGTCAGAGAGCATTTTTCCTGACCCCCTTTTCTCACCTGCAACGCTTCTGTCGCCGCGCAGGTATTGCGCGGTCAGCGACGCCTTGCATCGCAGCAACTGTCTTGGAGTACCGAAAAACACCTGCTGACCGCCGCGTTCGCCAGGCCCCGGCCCCATATCGAGAATACGGTCGGCGGCGAGCATGATCTGTGGATCGTGTTCGACCACCAGCAGTGAATTGCCGGCGTTGCGCAAACGCTGCAGCACGCCGATGACACGTTGCATGTCGCGCGGGTGCAGGCCGATGCTGGGTTCGTCCAGTACGAACAAGGTATTGACCAGCGAGGTGCCGAGCGAGGTGGTCAGGTTGATACGCTGTACCTCACCGCCGCTCAGGGTGCGTGACTGGCGATCCAGTGTTAAATAGCCCAGACCCACATCGACAAGGTATTTCATGCGGGCACGAATTTCCGCCAGCAACAGGCCGGTGGCTTCATCCAGCGGCCAGGGCAACTCGAGCGTTTCGAAAAACCGCGCGCCACGCTCGATGGGTAACTGCATGACATCGTGTATGGTCAGACCCGGCAATCGCTGCCAGGTTTTATCCGCCAGCGCCAGGCCGACCGGCTTGAAGCGTTGCGTGGCGCTCAACACCCGATCGGCGTTGGCCTTACTGCCTAACCGCCATAACAGTGCCTGCGCCTTCAGGCGCGCACCGTGACACGCCGGGCACTGGTCGTAGCAGCGGTAGCGCGACAGCAGCACACGAATGTGCATCCTGTAGGCCTTGGTCTCCAGCCAGTCGAAAAAGCCCCGCACACCGTACCAGAGGCCGTCTTCCCAGGCGCCCTCGCCATTCAGCACCCAGAGTTGCTGTGTTTTGTCGAGTGACTTCCAGGGCAGGTCGGTGGGAACGCCCTGCTTGCGGGCAAAGCGCATCAGGTCCGCCTGGCATTGCCGGTAGGATTCGGTCTGCCAGGGCTTCACCGCGCCATCGGCGATGCTTTTGTTTTCATCCGGCACCACCAGGCCGTAGTCGATACCCTGCGTTCTTCCGAAGCCTCGACAGGTCGTGCAGGCACCGACGGGTGAATTGAAGGAAAAGTGATTCGGCGTCGTATCATGATAAGGAATATCACAATCGGCACAGTGCAGTTCGCTGGAATAACGCCAGCCTTCACCGGCCTCACCGTTAGCGTCCAGCGCGTACACTGTCAGCTGTCCGTGGCCGTGCCTGAGCGCCGCCTCCAGCGCTTCGACGATTCGCTCGCGTCGTCCGGCGGTTAAAGGCAGCCGGTCCTGAATGACCTCCAGCCGTTTGTCACGTCGACTATGCACCCTCGTGTAACCCTGGCGGGCGAGCAGGTCAATAATTTCGTCATCGCTGAAGTTTTCCGGCACTTCGACAGCGAAGCTGATCAGGGCACGCGGCGTGTTTTTACCGGCGCGGGCTAACAGCGCATCGACAATGCTGTCCGGCGTATCGCGCCGCACCGGCCCGCCACAAGCGCTGCAGTAAAGACGGGTAGCACGCGCAAACAACAGTTTCAGATGATCGTTGAGTTCGGTCATGGTGCCGACCGTGGAGCGTGAGGTACGTACCGGGTTGGTCTGATCGATGGCAATGGCCGGTGGAATACCATCGATACGATCGACGCTGGGCGCATCCATGCGGTCCAGAAACTGGCGCGCATAGGGCGAGAAGGTCTCGACGTAACGGCGCTGTCCTTCCGCGTACACAGTGTCGAACGCGAGCGACGACTTGCCCGAACCACTGACACCGGTAATCACGATCAGCTCGTTCAGCGGCAGGTCGATGTCGAGATTTTTCAGGTTGTTCTGGCGGGCGCCGCGAACGCTTAACAATTCCCTGGCCACGATAGGATCGATCCGTTTGCTGCTCGTGCTGACACGGGCAATGTTACCGGATCAGCCGCTGTCAGTCAGTGCCATAGTATTGAGCCGGGACAAGCAAATCCTTCCCTGACAATAAAGCCGTTACCCGATTCCGATGCAATGAAGCCTGTTCGGCGATAATTTGAGGCTGTGATGGCATGCGTCGTTTGCGATCAATGTCCCGGACTGTCCGTCGCCGATAGCGACGTCATAGCGACGGTGCAAAGCGGTAACGGATATTCGAGCATGATACGAGAACGAGGTCACGGTATGTGTGCACATCAGCGGCTATGATCCAACATGGTGCGACATCTCAACAACAGCCAAAGCCTGACGCACAGCAATGACCGCTCGCTTCGCTGCGCCGAATTCAGGTTAATCCTTACACAGGTGGCCGACGGTATGGAAGTACACAACGACATTTTCACTGGACTCCAGGAAATCGGTATCGGCCACAAATTCAAGGAGGAACTGTGCCGCATGCTGGAATCCACACAGTTGTTCCGGGGTTTTTCGCGCCCGGAAATCGAGTTCGTGGTCGACTACACGCACGCCTATCGGGCACCCGTCGGCGTCTCACTCTTCCGGGAAGGAGGTAAGGATAAATACCTGGCCTTTATCATAAAAGGCAAAGTCAACGTCCTGAAAGAGTTCGGATTCACCACGGAAAAACATATCGCGACGGCTTGCTCCGGGAGCTGCCTGGGAGAAATATCCATGGTGGACGATTTTCCACACTCGGCGACAGCGAGAATCATCGAGGAGGCCGAGGTCATCATTCTGACCAAACGCAACCTGCTGCGTATTACCGAGGAGTCTGCGGCGCTGGGAATCCGGATCCTGTGGCGCCTCGCCCGGCAGCTCGGCGCCCGCTTACGCAGGACCAGCGGGGTGCTGGCCGAACACCTGTAACAATCACGATAAATCCGATTAATGTGAACCAGTTCACACGGGTTCTGCGATTTAGCGCTAAAACTTTTGCGTTTTGATGCGAACTATAAGGTATGAGCTACGCAACCCG
>JBDNAP010000067.1:0-8548 GCA_039768325.1 Thiogranum sp. | reverse complement strand
CTGAGGGTCAAGGACCTGGATTTTGAACACCTGGTGATCACTGTGCGCAGCGGCAAAGGCGGCAAGGACCGTATTGTCACTTTGCCGGAACCCTGCATCAAACCTCTGCAACGCCAGCTACAGGCGGTCCGTAGCCTGCACGAAAAAGATCTGCAGGACGGTTTTGGCGCAGTGTGGCTCCCCTATGCACTGGCGCGCAAGTATCCCGAGGCGCCCAAATCCTGGGGTTGGCAGTACGTGTTTCCGGCGAGTAGACGCAGCGTCGACCCGCACTCGGGTGTGACTCGCCGGCATCACCTTGATGACAGTTGTTTGCAGCGAGCTATCAAGCTTGCCGTGCGCAAGGCGGGCATTACCAAACCTGCCAGTTGCCACACACTGCGCCATTGCTTTGCTACGCATCTGCTGGAACGCGGCATGGACATACGCACGGTGCAGGAACAGCTGGGACACAAGGATATTCGTACCACACAGATCTATACCCATGTGCTGAATCGGGGCGGCAATGCCGTGGTCAGTCCGTTGGCTGATGTTTTGCGGGCTGAATAGTTCCTAAACACTCTCGACCAGCAACGATTTCAACTCCGGCACACAGGAACCGCCGTTGGTGCCTGTCTTGAGCACTCCGCCGGTCTGTTCAGCGAACATTCCTGGCCACAGCGCTCTCGTTAGCAATCGAACGGCTGCCCACCGGATCCGTATCTTCGCAAAAGGGGTGTTTATTCTTCTTAAAAGCGAGCCCTGGACGGTAGCCGTGCTGCATTGCTTCGGCCTTGACGGTGTGTATCAGTTGGCCAAGGGATCATCCGCCAGTCATATCCACGCGGGGCTGGCGCGCATAATCTATTGATTAATTTGAACTCATATAGAGAGTGTTGCATTCACGCCGCGGGGGTACCGTCGGTGCCGCCGAGCACCAGATCGAATTCGGCCTGCAGCGCCACCCCCGGCCTGCCCGCCGCGACGAAATCGGCCTGCACCAGGTGCCGCCGTTCCGCGGGGACCCGATTAAAGAGGAAATCGTCGGCATTGCCGGGCTCACCTTTGATATACAGCTGGGTCACGAAGGGCGGGGATTGCGGGGCAAACACCGCGATATGGATGTGCGGCGTGCGCCCCGGATAGGGGACCGGCCGGATGGTGCGGAATCGGTAGCCGCCCGCCTTGTCGCTGTGGGTCTGGCCATGCCCCTGAAAATTTTCATCGAGCGCCGCCCGCCCGGGGTCGCCCGGGTGGTGATAGCGCCCGTTGGCGTCACATTGCCAGATTTCAATCCGCGCATCCGTCACCGGCCGGCCATTGAGGTCGAGCAGGCGGCCGCTCAGCTCCGTCAGCCGGCCCGCGGCCACACCGCTACGGCCTCTGACACGTGTCAAATCATTGTCATCGTCCAGCGGCAGCTCCAGCGGGTAGAACGGGCCTTTGCTCTGCGCCGGTGTGGCCAGCAAGCGGCTGCCGGCGAGGGCCGGATTTACCACCAGCATCCCCGCCAGCGCGGTAAGCAGGCGGCGTCTGTTTGGATCGGGATTCATGATACGCATCCTTTGTGATGGCTCCAGTGATCAGGCAATTACAAAACCGCTTAGTTTCATCTGTGAAAAATAAACCTGTCCACATTCCCCCATAACACGGTATCTTCTGCCCGTGTGACTCACACAGCAGAAAACATGGCACGCTCCCAACCGCCACATCGCTGGATCGCGCACGTGGATCTCGACGCGTTTTTCGCCAGCTGCGAACAGCGGGAACACCCCGAATACAAGGGGCGCCCGGTCGTCGTGGGCGCCCTCCCCGGCCATCGTGGCGTGGTTGCCGCCGCCTCGTATGAGGCGCGGCGATTTGGTATCCGCTCTGCCATGCCGATAGCCGAGGCCTGGCGGCGCTGCCCGGATGCCGTCTTCCTGCGTCCCGACATGGACAAGTACCGCCGCGCCTCACAGCAGGTCTTTCAGATCCTTGAATCCATAACGCCGACCCTGGAACGCGCCTCCATCGATGAGGCCTACCTGGATGTGACTGGACTGGAAAAGCTGGTCGGCCCACCGCAGACGGTCGGGCACGAGATCAAACAACGTATCTTTGCTGCAACCGGACTGACCGCCTCGGTGGGCATCGGACCGAACCGGCTGATTGCCAAACTGGGCTCGGAATATCGCAAGCCGGACGGTTTGACGGTGGTGTCCGAGAAGCAGGTTGCCGGCTTCCTGGGTCCCATGCCGGTATCCAACCTGCGCGGGCTGGGTCGTCAGACACAGAAAGTCTTTACCCGTCTCGGCATCAGCACCGTGGCGCAGCTTCGCGCTATCCCGCTGCTCGTGTTGCAACAGGAGCTGGGGAAAAATGCCGCGGCCGGTTTTCAACGTCAGGCTTTTGGCATCGCCTCGGACCAGGTCGTACCGGGACGGCGCCGGAAAAGTATTTCGAAAGAGACGACTTTCGCGAAAGACGTCCACGATAGCGCTGTTTTGCACGATGCCTTGCGCGGGCTGGCGGCCGAGGTGGCAGCAACGGCGCGCCGTGAGGGTCTGTCCGCTTCGGTGGTGACGCTTAAAATCCGCTTCGAGGGTTTCGAGACACACACGCGGCAGCACAAGCGAACCGTACCGACTCACGACGAGCGCGATATTCTAAAGACCGCCTGGCGGCTTTTCCTCGGCAGTCAGCTGCCGAAAAAGCCGGTACGCCTGATCGGCGTGGGCATCAGCGGCTGGGTCGAAAACCAGCCTGCCCAGGCCGATCTCTTCGACCAGGCTGAACAGAGCGAATCCAAGCAGCGGCTGCTGCAGACCATCGACGCTGTGACCGGAAAATTCGGTAAGGGCATGTTGCAGGTGGGCGTGTCACGTAAACCCGGCAAATGAGACAACAGATCTTGCAAGCTTGATCAAGCCGTTCATGAAATCAAACCCTTACCGCGTCCAGGCTGACCACCGATTCGCTACCCACCACTTCCGCAGCATGCCATGCATCCCGCGGTACAACTAATGCGTCACCAGCCTTGAGAATGACGCTCTCCCCCACCATCTGCATCATAAACTTCCCGGCCAATACCGCATCGATTTTATCCACCGGGTGGGTATGATCGGGGAAATACACATCGACGACCCGGTCAGTTTGCCGTCGGTTCCAGCGCCCCAGTGTTCCGACTGCAGTGTCATGGCGGGCATCGGCTCAGCGGCGGCGGCCCTTGAAGCCTTTGCCACGCTCCTCTTCGAACTTGACCTTCAGGTGATTGCCCTCAAACGACTTACCATCCAGCCCGGCAATGGCGGCGCGGGCCTCATGGCCTTCCATCTCGAGAAAACCGAATCCCTTGCATTGACCTGAGAACAGGTCTTTCACGAGCTTGACGGAACGTACCGTGCCGTACTGTGAAAACAGCGCCTGCAGGGACTCATCGGTGGTACTGGGTGGCAAACTGCCAACAAATAGTTTCTTCACACTTAAGCTCCTCTTGTCGCGCAAAAAAAACCCCGCGATGCCTCGCGGGGTTTACTCGAGACACCAGTATATAGACCGTTCAGGCCCTTATGTTTGTTGCCTGCAGACCTTTGGGTCCCTCTTCAACATCGAAAGTCACTTGCTGGCCTTCGGCTAGTGTGCGAAAACCATCGCTCGCGATAGCAGAAAAGTGAGCGAAAACATCTTTACCGCCATCGTCAGGAGTAATAAAGCCGAAGCCCTTGGATTCGTTAAACCATTTAACGGTTCCTGTTGCCATGAAAATTACCTCATCAAGTATTAATAATCAGAATATGCTACAAATCTTACGAGGAAATTAACAAGAGAGAACTTCTGACAAAAACCAGGATAGAATGTAGTGCCTTACATTGTAACCGATACCTGACCAAAAACACCACACCCGCCCCCATATTACCGATTGAGTTGCGAAAACGGCAATTCAGCGCCGTAACTTTGTCCACTGCGGCCGATAGCGGCGAGCCGTCGGTTTAATTTCGACCCTGCCATCTCCATCGACTGTAACATCAGAGAAACTTGCCCTCCGGCCACCTTTAGCAGCAAAACCTCATGTATAGTGCGACTACAGGCCCCGGTGCTCTTCCGGTCTACAGCTGTTTTCAAAGCGGTGATCCTTCCCTATTCACCGCAAACACACGCAGTTTCCTCCAAGACCGTCGCGGACCGATGATATGGGAAGGGATGAAACAAGCCCACTCACCGGCGGCAGGTACTATCGGACTGACACCACAGGAAACGTGGATTACCAAGGCACTTATGGAAATAACCTGGAGAAGCTCTGGCTAATGCGTCACGCCGGACTTGTTCAGGCAGCCAGATGCCATGATTTTCCTGGGTGATTCGCGGCACTCACCCTGCTGGCTGCCCGTTGGGCGTTCAACGCGGGAACAGGACATCACGCTGACAGGACAGGCTGTGAAAAAAATTGCTATCTTTGCCGATGTGCAAAACATTTATTACACCACCCGCCAGGCCTATGGCCGCCAGTTCAATTACCGGAAACTTTGGCAACGAATTAGTTCTGAAGGAGAGATCGTTGCTGCAACCGCGTATGCAACTCATCGTGGCGACGACAAACAACTCAAATTCCAGGATGCCCTCAAACACATCGGCTTCGTGGTAAAACTGAAACCTTATATTCAGCGTAGTGACGGCTCGGCCAAAGGTGACTGGGACGTCGGTATTACCATTGATGTAATGGAAACAGCAAAAAGCGTTGATACCGTTGTGTTGCTGTCTGGTGATGGAGACTTCGATCTATTGCTGGATAAAATCAAAAAGGATTATGCCGTCAGTGCTGAAGTCTATGGCGTACCGGCACTCACCGCCAACACCCTCATTGATTCCGCCAGCATCTATCATCGTATAGAAGACGATTTATTACTGTAAGCATGGAATATTCAGTCCAGCCTCCCTATGAGCCAACAATGATTGATTTTCACGTGACCACAAACGCATTTTCATCACTACCATTAACAGCTGAACTTTTAAGTAATATCCAGTCACTGGATTATCAGGAAATGACCCCGATACAGGCACACAGCCTGCCCGCCATACTAAAAGGTAAAGATTTACTGGCACAGGCAAAAACAGGTAGCGGCAAAACGGCGGCCTTTGCAATTGGCGTACTGCACAAACTTGAGACACAGACTTACCGAACACAGGCACTGGTACTTTGTCCAACGCGTGAACTGGCCGATCAGGTGAGCAAGGAATTTCGTCGCCTGGCGCGTGCCATACCCAACACCAGTATTCTCACCTTGTGCGGTGGCAAACCGATAGGTCCACAACTGACCTCCCTGCAACGTCACCCACATATCGTGGTCGGCACACCGGGGCGAATATTGAAACACCTGGGGAAAGGCTCTTTAAAACTGGACAGATTAAAGGTGCTGGTGCTGGATGAGGCCGATCGCATGCTGGATATGGGTTTTCATGAAGACATCATGCGCATTATCGATATGACACCAGTCCAAAGACAAACGCTGTTATTTTCCGCGACCTACCCGGATGAAATAAAAGATATCAGTGAGGCCATCCAGAGCGATCCCGTCGATATACGCGTGGAAAGCCTGCATGGCAATAAAATAATACAACAGATTTTCTATGCAACACAAAAAGGCGAACGAACCAGAACACTGGTTGCCCTGTTACAACATTACCGGCCTGAATCGAGCGTGGTGTTTTGTAATCGAAAACAACAATGCCAGGAACTGGCTGAAGAATTATGGCGGCAGGGTTTTCATGCACAGGCTTTACACGGTGATCTTGACCAGTCTGAACGTGACCAGGTGCTGATACAGTTTTCCAACAATAGCAGTTCGATTCTTGTTGCGACGGATGTTGCTGCACGTGGCCTGGATATTAAAGATTTACAGGTCGTCATCAACTTCGAACTGTCACCGGACCCGGAAATACACATTCACCGTATCGGGCGCACGGGCCGTGCAGGCAATGAAGGATTGGCCATAAGTTTGTTCCTGGCCTCTGAACAATTCCGCATCGAGGCGATAGAGGAATACCAGAACAGTCCCGTCAGGATTGAGCAAACGACGTCACTGAAAACCCGGGAGAACTTCAGACTAAGTCCACCGATGGTAACACTGTGTATTAGTGGTGGCCGTAAAAACAAGCTCCGTGCAGGTGACATACTCGGTGCTTTGACTGCAAACACCGATCTGGCGGGAAAACAAATCGGAAAAATCGATATTCTCGATAAGCTCGCTTATGTCGCTGTGCAACGCCCCGTCGCCAAACAAGCCCTGAAGATTCTGTCTGAGGGTAACATCAAGGGCCGAAGGTTCAGAGTACGAAAACTGCGTTAAACTTCGCCGCAGGAGTGCCCCCCCTACAACTCCAGAATCTCCCCCATCTCCGGCACATCCGCCCGGAACCCCAGCTCCCCCTCCAGGCGGTCGCGAAATTCCTGCTTGGACTGCGCTTCGCCATGCACCACGTGTACGGCCGTGTCATTGCTGAAATTCCCGATCCAGCGACTCAGGTCATCGACATCAGCGTGCGCGGACAGACCGCCAACGGTGTGGACCTGCGCACGGACCGGGTAATAGTCACCGTGTATCTTCACCCGCTCGTCGCCGTCGACCAGCTTGCGCCCCAGCGTACCCTGTACCTGGTAACCGACGATCATGACATGCATGCCTTCACGGGCGATATTGCGTTTGAGATGGTGCACAATGCGCCCGCCAGTGCACATGCCACTGCCGGCAATGATGATGGCGCCGCTCTTGATATTATTGATCGCCATCGATTCCTGCACACTGGTGGTGAGGTGCAGCGCCTTGAACGGCGGCATCTCATCGACATCGCGCCGCAGCCGCGTCGCCTCTTCGTCGTACAGATGCGGGTAATCCCAGTAGACCTTGCTGGCCTTGATCGCCATCGGGCTGTCGAGAAACACCTCCCAGCGATCCAGCCCCCACTCATCGTAGTACTTGCCCAGAAAATACAGGATCTCCTGGCTGCGGCCGACGGCAAAAGCCGGAATCAGCAGGTTGCCGTGCTGGTGGCTGGCGGTGCTGATGATCTCGCCGATTTCATCGACCGTCATCTGCCGGTCACGGTGACGACGGTTACCGTAAGTGCTCTCGATCAGCACATGGTCCGCCTCGCGGATAACGGCTGGATCATTCAATATCGGCGTATCGTATTGACCCAGGTCACCGCTGAACACGATCTTGCGCTGCACCCCGTTTTCATTCAACCACACTTCCACACTGCAGGACCCCATGATATGTCCGGCATCCTGGAAGCGGATGCTGATGCCGGGCAGAATTTCCTTTTTCTCGCGATAGCGCATGCCGACAAACTTCGCCAGCGCCTTGCGGGCATCCTCAATGGAATACAGTGGTTCGATCGGCGGCTTCTTCTTGCGCTTGCGCCACTTGTTCTCGTACTGGGCATCGCGTTCCTGCAGCGAGGCGGAATCCTCCAGCAGAATTTCGCACAGGTCGCCGGTCGCGTTGTGCGCATGGATCGGCCCCCGGTAACCCTGCTTCACCAGTAGTGGCAGCCGGCCCGAGTGATCGATATGACCATGACTGAGCACCACGGCGCTGATTTCATCCGGTGAAAACGGAAACGGCTCGCGGTTTTTCGCCTCCACCTCGCGGCGCCCCTGCAGCAAGCCGCAGTCCAGCAGTACCAGGTGCCCGTTGGCACGCAGGATGTGGCAGGAGCCGGTGATGCCACTGGTGGCGCCGTAGAATTCAATGTGCATAGATAAACTTCCAGTAAAACGTGATGACTAAAAATACCAGACGATAAACCAGCTTGAAACCGGCCCCGCTACCGCAACAGGGTCCGGAACAGGTCTTCGTCCCAAATAACCGTTACCAGCGGATAACGCTATGCCGATCCGCTACAATACACCCTGCGGCGCCCTTCTGCAGGCATCGCCCGGAAAACCATAGACACAAGCTCAGCGGGACTGATATCTGCATGGAGGAACACGCGCTTTTCACTATCGCCGGGATCGTGGTGCTGGCGACCGCCTGCCAGTGGTTCGCCTGGTGGGTCAAGCTGCCGGCCATCCTGTTTCTGTTACTGGCCGGTATTGTCGCCGGACCGCTCAGCGGCTGGATCCAGCCCGATGAACTGTTCGGCGATCTGCTGTTCCCGATGGTGTCGCTATCCGTTGCGGTGATCCTGTTCGAAGGCAGCCTGACGCTGAAGTTCACCGAGATCGCCGGCCTGGAGAACGTGGTGAGGCGCATGGTCACCAGCGGCCTGCTGGTGACCTGTGTAGTGGTGGCTTATGCCACCTGGCACCTGCTGGAATTCCCGCTTGAACTGGCGGTGCTGTTCGGTGCCTTCACGGTAGTGACCGGCCCCACCGTGATCGTGCCGCTGCTGCGCACCGTGCGGCCGACCGCCCACATCGCCAGCATCCTGCGCTGGGAAGGTATTGTTATCGATCCGATCGGCGCCCTGCTGGCGGTGCTGGTGTTCGAATTCATCATTTCCGGGCAGGGTGGCGCAGCACTGGGACATACCCTGTTGAGTTTCGCCAGGATCATCGGCGTCGGACTGCTGTTCGGTGCCGCCAGCG
>JBDNAP010000434.1:0-5460 GCA_039768325.1 Thiogranum sp. | reverse complement strand
CGGTAGTCGACAGGCATCACCTTCACAAATTTCGGCAGAGTATCATTCCAGTTGTCGAGAACAGCCTGTGCCACGCTACTGCCAGTGTAGTGCGCGTGTTTCTCGATCAGACGGCGCAGTCGCAAGGCATCGTAGCGGGTCATATCGGAACTGATGTCCACTTTGCCGTGGGTTTCCAGATCGCCGCCCTGATGATCCAGGGCTTCCAGTGCGTCGTCTTCTTCCGGAATCGGTTCCAGGTCCACCATGGCGAGATTGCAGCGCTCCCTGAAGCCGCCAATTGCATCGAGTACGTAAGCGATACCACCGCTCATACCGGCAGCGAAATTACGCCCGGTCTCGCCGAGTACGACCACCACGCCGCCGGTCATGTATTCGCAGCCGTGGTCACCAACACCTTCGATTACCGCACTGGCGCCGGAGTTGCGTACTGCGAAGCGTTCACCGGCCACACCTTGAAAATAGCATTCGCCGGAAATTGCACCATACAGAACCGTGTTGCCGACAATAATGTTCTGTTCCGGAACAATAGGGCAGTCAGCGGGTGGATAGACCACCAGGCGGCCACCGGACAGACCTTTGCCGACATAGTCGTTACCTTCACCTTCCAGTTCCAGGGTGACGCCGTGTGTGACCCAGGCGCCGAAACTTTGACCGGCTACGCCCTTGAGTTTGATATGGATGGTGTCATCGGGGAGACCTTCGAGGCCATAGCGTTCAGCAATGCGGCCGGACAACATGGCGCCGACGGTACGGTTGACGTTTGTGATCGGCGTTTCAATTGTTACTGCCTCACCGCGTTCCAGCGCCGGTTTGGCCTGTTCAATCAACTTGTTGTCGAGCGCTTTTCCCAGGCCATGGTCCTGTTTCTCATTATTGAAGATAGCGACATCCGGGCCTGCTTCCGGTTTGTGCAGGATGCGTGTGTAATCCAGACCTTTGGCTTTCCAGTGGCCGATGGCGCTGCGCATGTCCAGCTTGTCCATACGTCCAATCATATCGCTGAACTTACGGAAACCCAGTTTAGCCATCAGCTGGCGAATTTCTTCGGCAATAAAGAAGAAGTAATTCACCACATGCTCCGGCTTTCCGGTAAAACGCTTGCGTAAATCTTCGTCCTGGGTGGCAACGCCGACCGGGCAGGTGTTGAGGTGGCATTTGCGCATCATAATGCAGCCTGCAACGATCAGAGGTGCGGTGGCGAAACCGAATTCGTCGGCGCCCAGCAATGCACCAATCACCACGTCACGACCGGTACGCATACCGCCGTCGACCTGTACGGAAATGCGGCCGCGCAACCTGTTCAGTACAAGCGTCTGGTGGGTTTCCGCCAGCCCCAGTTCCCACGGGCTGCCGGCGTGGCGAATGGAGGTCAGCGGTGAAGCGCCGGTGCCACCATCGTATCCGGCGATAGTGACGTGATCGGCGTGTGCTTTGGATACGCCGGCGGCTACGGTGCCGACACCGACTTCCGACACCAGTTTTACGCTGATCCGGGCTTTCGGGTTGACATTTTTAAGGTCATGGATCAGCTGGGCAAGATCCTCGATCGAATAGATGTCATGATGAGGGGGCGGCGAAATCAAGCCGACGCCCGGCGTCGAGTGGCGCACTTTCGCGATCCATTCGTTGACTTTATGACCGGGTAACTGGCCGCCTTCACCCGGCTTGGCGCCCTGTGCCATCTTGATCTGGATATCATCGGCGTTCACCAGGTACTCCGTGGTGACGCCGAAACGTCCGGACGCCACCTGTTTTATGGCTGAACGCTTGGAATCGCCGTTTTCCATGGCTTTGAAGCGGCTGCGTTCCTCGCCACCTTCTCCGGTGTTGGATTTACCGCCCAGGCGGTTCATGGCAATCGCCAGCGTGGTATGGGCTTCCCAGGAAATCGAGCCGAAAGACATGGCGCCAGTGGCGAATCGCTTAACGATTTTACTGGCTGGCTCCACTTCATCCAGAGGTACGGCTGTAGTGGCGAACTTCAGCTCGAACAGGCCGCGCAGGGTGCGCAGGTTTTCATTCTGTTCGTTCACCAGGCGCGAGTATTCATCATATGTCCTGGCGTCGTTGGCGCGGCTTGCGTGCTGTAACCTGGATATGGTGTCCGGTGTCCACATATGGTCTTCACCGCGAACCCGAAAAGCATAATCGCCACCGACATCCAGCGCGTCAGCATAGACCGGGTTGTCGCTGTAGGCATCACGGTGCCAGCGTACGGCTTCTTCGGCAATTTCCTCGATACCGACGCCTTCCACCATGCTGGCGGTGCCGGTGAAGTATTTTTCAATAAAGTCGGTCTTCAAACCTACCGCATCGAAAATCTGTGCGCCACAGTAGGATTGATAGGTGGAGATACCCATCTTGGAAAATACTTTCAACAGGCCCTTGCCAACGGCTTTTATATAGCGTTTGTTGATCTCGGCCCCGTCGAGGGTGTCCGGCAGATCGTCTTTCATCGATGCCAGTGTTTCGAAGGCCAGGTAAGGGTTGATGGCTTCGGCACCGTAACCGGCCAGAACGGCAAACTGGTGGACTTCGCGCGCGGCGCCGGTTTCCAGCACCAGCCCCGACTCGGTGCGCAAGCCGGCACGCACCAGGTGATGGTGGACCGCGGAAGTGGCCAACAGGGCCGGTATCGGTATGCTCTGCGCAGATACGGAACGGTCGGAAAGAATCAGAATATTGAAGCCTTCCTGCACCGCTTTTTCAGCCTGCTCACACACCGAAGCCAGTGCATCCTCCATACCGGCAGCACCTTGACCCGAGGAATAGCAGATGTCTATTGTCTTGGTGCGGAAAGCGCCTTCAGTCGTCTTTTCGATGTTGCGGATGCGTTCCAGATCCTTGTTGGTGAGGATCGGCTGGCTGATCTCAAGGCGCATGTGCTTGCCGCCGCTGTGCAGATCAAGCAGGTTGGGGCGTGGACCGATCAGCGACACCAGTGACATGACCAGTTCTTCGCGAATAGGGTCAATCGGTGGGTTTGTGACCTGGGCAAAATTCTGTTTGAAATAATTAAACAGTGGTTTGGCCTTGTTCGACAGCACAGCAACCGGGCTGTCGGCGCCCATCGAGCCAATGCCTTCCTGGCCGGTGACTGCCATTGGTGTCATCAGAATCTTGAGGTCTTCCTGGGTGTAGCCAAAGGCCTGCTGACGATCAAGCAGTGTTTCGGGATCTCCCCCGGCGCCGTTAACGTTGGCGGGCAGGTTCTTCAGATGGATCTGACTATTGTCCAGCCATGCCTGGTAGGGGTGGCTGGCGGCCAGTTCATCCTTCAGCTCGGCGTCGTCGATGATACGGCCCTGTTCCAGGTCAATAAGGAACATCTTGCCGGGTTGCAGGCGCCATTTTTTGACTATTTTATGGTCTGGAATAGTTAGAACGCCCATTTCCGAGGCCATGACAACCAGGTCATCGTCGGTGATCAGATAGCGAGCCGGACGCAGGCCGTTGCGGTCCAGGGTTGCACCAATCTGTCGGCCATCGGTAAAAGCTACTGCAGCCGGCCCATCCCAGGGTTCCATGAGGGCGGCGTGATACTGGTAGAATGCCTTGCGGTTTTCGTCCATCAGCGGGTTGCCGGTCCAGGCTTCCGGTATCAGCATCATCATGGCGTGCGCCATGGAGTAACCGCCGGCGACCAGCAGCTCCAGCGCATTATCGAAGCAGGCTGAGTCAGACCGGCCCTCGGGGATCAGCGGCCAGACTTTTTCCAGATCGGCACCAAACAGCTCGGAAGCCATTGAATGACGGCGTGCGCGCATCCAGTTGACATTGCCGCGCAAGGTGTTGATCTCACCGTTGTGCGCGATCATGCGGAACGGTTGTGCCAGGTCCCAAGAAGGGAAGGTATTGGTCGAGAAACGCTGGTGTACCAAGGCCATGGCCGACACCACCCGTTCATCTTTCAGGTCCCGGTAATAAGCGTCAACCTGATTCGCCAGCAGCATACCCTTGTACAGCAGGGTACGGCTCGACAGCGAGGGAATGTAGAAATTTTCGCGGTCTTCCCAGCCGGATTCACGGACCTGGTTATCAATCTGTTTGCGAATGATAAATAGCCTGCGTTCGAATTCGTCCTGCGTCAAACAGGCTTCGCCACAGCCGATGAACAGTTGGCGAACCACAGGCTCAACCGCTTTGACACTCTGACCCAGACCGCTGTTGTCGGTGGGCACATCGCGCCAACCGAGCAGCAGCTGATCCTCCTGCTCGGTGATGCCTTCGATCAGTGCTTCAATTTCGGCGCGGGTCTGGTTCTGTTGTGGCAGGAAAATCGTGCCGACTGCGTAATGGCCGGGGGCAGGTAGTTCAATTCCGAGCGCGGCGCATTCTTCACGCAAAAAGGTGTCGGGAATCTGCAGCAGAATGCCGGCGCCGTCACCCGCCAGAGGATCAGCGCCAACCGCGCCACGGTGAGTCAGATTTTCCAGAATCTGCAGGCCCTGGCGGACAATTGCATGACTCTGCATACCTTTGATATGGGCCACGAAGCCAACCCCGCAGGCATCGTGCTCATTGCGGGGATCATACAAGCCCTGCTTTTTCGGGAATGCCCCGTGACTCATGTCGACCTCTGTAATGATTAGAATTATAAGGTTTTTATGGTATTAAGCTTGCGCAACACCATCCCACCCAGGAGGGGTAGAGGAAAACCCTTCACTAAAATTAGGGCCGGAAAGAATAATGGAGAAGCGGGTTTTTAGCCAGTTTTTTAGATTTTAAACCCCGTTTTTCTTATGGTAACCAGCTGTGGGTCGTTCAACCGGAATCGTCGATTACTTGGCCTCACGAATTGAGGTATGCACGGATTTGAGGCTGCGCAGCCAGGGCTTGGCCTTACGGATTTTTGCCGGCAGTGTGTCTCGTCCCTGTAGGGCGGCCGTTTTGGTTGGATAGACGCCGTACATCAGCACATACCAGGCAGCTCCCTGGTGGTGGCCCCGGTAGTAGGCGGCTTGATGCTCGTCGAGTTTATGGCGCCGAATATAGTTGGCAATCGATTTTTCGTTCCGCGAGCCCACCAGTTGCAGGCTGAAAAACGCTTCGGGTTGTTCCAGCAGCCAGGACTCACGGTGGGGGAGTGTTTCTTTGGCCTGGATCTGCTTGATTGCAGCTGTCTGTGCAGCCGTTTCCACGCGCGGCTTTGCGGGCTTTTCAGCTTTCACGGTTTCTAGACTGGCGGATTCAGGGAGGGGCGGTTGTTCTAACGGCGGCGCGGGTGGTACAGCTTTTTCCTGCGTCTCCGTGTCGGGCGCGGGTGTTTCTGCGGGAGCCGGCATCACTGCAATGATGTTATCTTTGCGGATCACGGGCCCGGATAGCGCTGTGGAGTCGAGCAGGGGTGGCTCAGCGGGGGGTGCTTGCTGTGATGTCAGGCTGGATTCGATCCTGGTTGACTCCGTCACAGTTTCATTTGCACGAGAACCGGCCGGCTTGGGCATGTTCGCCGTT
>JBDNAP010000066.1:0-6419 GCA_039768325.1 Thiogranum sp. | reverse complement strand
GGCAGATACGGCCGGGTAATGACACGGCCGATCTTTGCCTTCATCAGAATCGACTTGCGTCGCGCAAGTGGATTGGGGGGGGCAGGTTTGATATTTGTTTTTATCTCATCCATGCACTACAAGCCCTCTGTGCCTGGTGCGGCCTGCATTGCAAATCGCACTGTATAAATGTTGAATTATTGACAGGGTAGACTATTTTTCTATGAAAGACACTGTGTCTTCACTGGCATCATGCAGGCCACGTCCAAAATTACAGAAACGCGTAGTCAATCTGATCCGATATCGGCATGCATTGTCTACTCTTGTAACCCGTCCGGCTAATCGTGTTACAGTGACGTATAGTTTCTTGCCGGTCAAAACAATATCGACCCCGGCGCCCAGAGCAGGCTAACAGGCAGGGCCCCCAATGAAGATTGCAATGTTAAGCCCTCTGTCCTGGCGCACACCACCGCGTCATTACGGGCCATGGGAGAATGTGGTCAGTCTCCTGACCGAACAGTTGGTGGCGATGGGTGTGGATGTGACACTGTTTGCAAGCGGGGATTCCCTTACCCGTGGCAAACTTGCCTGGATTTGCGAACGACCTTACTCAGAAGACCCCTCGATCGATCCAAAGGTCTGGGAATGCCTGCATATCGCAGAGGTGTTCAGGCGGGCGGATGAGTTCGATCTCATTCACAACCAGTTCGATTTCCTGCCACTCAGTTACAGCGCTTTTACCAATACGCCGCTCGTCACGACTATCCATGGATTCTCTTCGCCGGCAATTTTGCCGGTTTACAAAAAATACAATGAGCGGACCCACTACGTGGCGATCAGTGAGGCCGACAAGAGCCCTGAACTCGATTACATCGCAACCATCCATCATGGTGTCGATCTCGCACAATTCCCCTATCACCAGGACGCGGGAGACTACCTGTTGTTCTTCGGGCGTATCCACCACCACAAGGGTGTCCATGAGGCCATCGAAGTGGCGCGCAGGACCGGAAAGCGGCTGGTGATCGCCGGGATCGTGCAGGACGAGGTGTACTTCAAGCAACAGGTCGAGCCGCACATCGATGGATCCATGGTCGACTATGTTGGCTCCGTCGGGCCGGAGAAAAGACAAGAGGTGTTGGGCGGCGCACTGGCCTTGTTGCACCTGATCCACTTCGATGAGCCGTTCGGACTGAGTGTAGTCGAGTCCATGGCCTGTGGTACGCCGGTGATCGCATTCGGGCGGGGTTCAATGCCGGAACTCATTCGCGATGGCAGTACGGGATTTATTGTTGCCGATGTGGATGCAGCCGTACAGGCAGTTGGCAGGATTGACACAATCGACCGGCGACGCTGCCGGGACGAGGTTGAGGAACGCTTCACCTGCCAGCGCATGGCGCACGAGTACGTGGATGTATATCACAAGATCCTCGAGGATCGGGAGAACTACCGTCCGTGGGGGCACTATGAAAATCTGTTGGAACGGGACGACCACAAGCTCAAGGAGCTTATCGTCAATCCGGGTGAGCGGCTGAGTCTGCAAAAGCACCGCCGCCGTGCAGAGCACTGGACCGTGGTGAGTGGTGCGGCGCTGGTCACCGTAGGGGATCAGGAAATCCCTCTCAGGCCGGGGCAGTCCGTGGATGTCCCAAGGGGCGCAGTACACAGAATCATGAATCCCGGTGACATCCCGCTGGTGCTGGTTGAGGTGCAGATGGGGGATTATTTCGGCGAAGACGACATTATCCGGCTGGAGGATGACTATGACCGCTGCTCGTAATAAGGCGCTGATCGCACGCTGCCCGGACAACCCGGTCCTCACCCGGGACGACATCCCCTATCCGGTGGAGACCGTGCACAATGCCGGCGTGACACGGCATAAGGACCGCATCATCATGCTGTTTCGATCCCACCTGCGCAACGGTCGGTCGATCATCGGCATCGCCGAGAGTGAGGACGGCTTCAAATTCACGGCCGGCCCGGAGCCGTTTCTGGTGCCGTCGACAGAAGGCAGCTTTGCGGAGTATGAGGCCTTCGGGGTGGAAGACCCCAGAATTTCCTGCATAGACGGCGAGTACCTGATCACCTACAGCGCCTATTCGCGCCACGGTGTGCGTATCGGGCTGGCCAGGACCCGGGACTTTCGCTCCGTCGAACGGGTCGCACTGATCACGCAGGCGGACATGCGCAATGTCGTCATCTTCCCGCAGCGCTTCAACGGCCGTTACGCCCGTCTGGATCGCCCCCATTCGGAGATCAGCCCCTGGTCGGTGTGGCTGTCATGGTCGCCGGACCTGGTGCACTGGGGTGATTCCGAGGTGGTGATGAAACCGCTGCAATATCACTGGGACGAGTCGAAAATAGGTCCCGGTGCGACCCCGATCCGCACCGAGCGCGGCTGGCTCAGTATCTACCATGGGGTATTCGAGACCATGGACGGGGCGGTTTATCGCCTTGGCGTGGCACTGCACGATCTCGCCAATCCGGCGAAGATCATCGGCGTCTCTGACGAATGGGTGCTGGCCCCGGAGGACCCCTGGGAGATTACGGGCTACGTGCATAACGTCGTCTTTAGCTGCGGTGCTGTCGCCGATGACGATGGCGGCGTAAAGATTTACTGGGGAGGTGCGGATACCGTGATGTGCGCCGGGACTGCGCGCCTCGACGACCTGGTAGACCTGTGTCTGAGCAAATCCCGGGCACCCTACTAAAATAAAGCATGCTTGCTCTATTTCTTGACTGATCCCATCTGCCGGTGAAGTCGCCAGGCCAGGCTTGCCAGCACTAACACGCCAATCACGAGACTTGCCCACAATGACCAGGTTCTCCACGGCAATGGCGGGGGTTCGGGTGATAGTACCTCGAGTTTGCCCGGACTGACCGCTTGACCCAGGCGGGCCTGCTGTATCGGTAAAGTCTCCAGTGCCTGCTTCAGAGTATCCAGCAAACTGTTAACCGGCGCCTGTTCGGTGCTGGCGCGGGCGCTGCCATAGGCCAGGGTGAAAGGGCCATCTCCACGGGCAAGGAATACCAGTTGGTGGGGTTTCCAGCCGACTTGCAGTGCCGGCACGGCTGCGCCGAGGCTGGAGCGTTCGCTGCGGTATTCGATACGCCAGTAACGGTCGGTCGTTGTGGTGATGGGGATGGCGGGGTTGATCAGCTCCGTTGCCGGAAACTGCAGGCGGTAAAACAGGCCGCGGTGGCGTAAGCGCCAGTTGTGCTCCGGGTTTTGCCGTGAATACACGACGCCCTGCAACAGGCTGTTTTTCTGCGCCAGGTACAGATTGATCGCTGCGATGGGCAGATGGGCGGGGACTTCATACTCGAAAGCAGTGTGTTCTTCATTATCCACCCGCTTCCCGTTGTAGCGGTTCCAGAGCCGGGCTTGATCACCGCTTTGTTCGGGAAAGATGGCATGCATGGAGGTGATTGCAGCCCCGTCGCGGCCTGCCGGCCAGCTGATTTTGAGGTACCTGTCCTGATGCGCGGGCAGATCGATACGATTCTGCAGGAGCCGGTTGCCGGCATAGTGCAGCGAGGCCAACGCAGCGCCGTCGACGCGTGGCTGCCAATGGTTGAGATCATTGCTGGACGCGACGCTGACATGGGTAATAAAACTGTCACTGGCGTTGTCCCAGTTTACCGCGAGCTGGCTGGGGGCCTGCTCCAGTTCACTGACATCGAGAATGTAGGCGACAATAGTCTTCGCCCCGGTTTCCGGCTTGCTCTCCAGTTCGATCAGGGCGCTGCGGAAATCGGCCTTCAGTTTCATTGACAATTGTTGACTGAGTCCGGCTTCATCATCGTGCAGCGGAAATATGCGCAGCTTTACCGGTGCGGGCGTCACGGGATCAGCCTGGATGGCGCGGCGAAACGCATGCGGGACGGTTTCGCCCGCTGCGTTAAAAACAGCGATGTCGCCGAGGTCGGCGTGTATGGCCTTAGCGTACACCGCTTCGGGTAAGGTCAGTTCGTAGATGGCGCCACTGGCCGGTGTTTCGATCCGGTAACCGAAGGCAAAATCTTCCGGGTCCGTTTGCGCTGCAGCACTGACATTCACCAGTGCCGGTATCAACAAAGTCAGTAAGTTTTTCATGTTTCCTGATCCGCTGCGGGGCGTGGGGGCAAGGGTGAAAAATAACCGATGACAAGCATGAGTCCACCCACTGCCAGGAACGAAACGATGCGAGCAATGGTGCCGGAACTGGACAGGTCCACCAGGAACAGCTTGGCGACCACCAGAACCAGGATGCCGCAACCGGAGAACCAGACCATACGCTGTGTCTGCCGGCTGGCATAAACCATCACCGCCAGTGCTGTGGTACTCCATAACACGGAAACCGATGCCTGATACACCATGGAATGATGCAGCGCCGTCCAGGTGAACGGTACATCCGCCCAGAAATGAACCGTACGCGCCACCAGTGCGTTAAGCCAGGCAAAGCCCACCAGCGCCAGTGCCGCGGGTACCGCCGGCCCCAGCGTGAATTCCAACGATGTCCTGATATCCCCCGGCTTCATCCACCAGCGTATCAGGGTATAGATGGACAGAACCTGAACCAGATCCAGTGGATTGACGATGGGCAGGTAGGGCAGGGGAGCGGGATCGCCGTTCTGGAAGCAGCCGTACAGGGTCCATAATGCCAGATAGGCGGCCAATGGAAGCAAGCCGCTACCGAGATAGGCGTCGGGGAAATCCCTCACCGGCCATGGCAGACGCTGACCATATTTCATCATGATTAACAGGCACAAGGCCGGCACAAACCCCCATACCAGCAATGGCCAGGCACGGGCGCCATCGGCGAACTGATCGACAGCCCACGACAGCTGCCAGGTGGTTAGAAACACGAGCAATAAAAAACCGCCTGAGTGCCAGAAAGGCGCCAGGCCTTTTACCCAGAAGCCGGTTGCGTTGCGCATAATCCGAGCCTGGCTTGCCAGGGCGACAGGCCAGGCCAGCCAGCCCCAGTGCTGGCCGGGATGGGCCTGTGAAGCGGCGGCAAACAGATACAGGGCGATCAGTATCTGTACCGGTAACAGGGCGATTGTCACCCTGCCGATCGAAGGCCAGTCAATGCTTCGTGCCAGCCAGCCCGCGAGCAGGGCGCTGAGCGAGACAAACACCAGTATGGCCTGCGCTTCAGTCCGATTTGCCAGAAACAGATCGATTTCACGCACACCGCTGCCGAACCACCAGACAAGACCCCAGGCCAATACCGGAAGCGCCAGTTTGAGTTCGAACGTCAACAGCGCCGGCTTGTGCCGTTGCAACTGCCAGCTGGAAAACAGGCCGGCCAGGCAGACCATCAGACTGCCGAGATAGGCGCCGTTCCAGACAGCGAGCGTCGCTTTGCCGGCATCGATGCTGACCATGAATGCGACGCCGGCGCCAAACTGCAGCAACAGACCGAACCAGCGCGCCAGACGCCGGTGTTGATGAATGCCCACCCAGAGCAGGGCAGCGCCCTCCAGCGCCCAGGTAGTGGCCGTCCAGTGTCCATCCAGGGCCAGCGGTACCGCCAGGCTGCCGAACACCACGGCGAGCGCCAGGAACGCTTCGGTTAACAGCCGCATACCCTCAAGCTGCCGGTTCCAGAGCGCCCGCGCCAGCAGGAGGTAGAAAGCGCACAGTAACAGGGCGCTGTACGCAAGCCCCCATTCCATCTTATGTACCAGCGCACTCTGCAGGGTGAATCCGACCAGAGGTACACCGAACACCAGGCTGCCATCGATATAACCTTTCAGTCGGGGTGGCTGCCGGTGTGCGAACAGGACGGCGATGGTGACATAGAAAAGGAAAAACAAAATCAGAAACGGTTCTGTGGTGCTGAAGTACTCCGGGCGGTAACTGCTGTGTCCCCAGGCAGCACCAATGACAAAGGTGAATACGAAGCCGAGTACATTGAGGATGCGCCATGACTTGAACCAGGCAATGCCCAGTATGCCGGCGTTGAGCAGCGCATAGTAGGAAAACAGCATGACGTGACTGCCGCCGCCGCTGGACAGCAGAATGGGAGTGATGAAGCCACCCGCTGCTCCGAATAGTGCCAGCGATCGTGCATTCTGCAAAACAGCAAGCGTAGCGGAGAGGGAAACCAGTGCGACCATCAGTACAAAGGCCAGCCCTCCAGGCAGCAACTGGTACAGTTTGATAGCGCCAAACACGGTGAGGTACAGCACACCCACCGCGCCACCCTGGAGCACCAGTCCATAGGCCCCCGGCCGTTCCCGCAGCCGCCAGCCGACGATCAGTACGGCAACCGCTGCCAGTGCGATACCGGCTAAGCGCAATTCGATGGGCAGGACATTGCGGTCCGCGGCGTATTTGACCAGAAAGGATATGCCGAAAAACAGGATGACGATGCCGATGCGAACGACAGGATTGCCCCGGGTGAACCAGGCCAATATGCGTTGACCGACGTCCGGGCCGCTTTTCTTGGTTG
>JBDNAP010000433.1:0-4129 GCA_039768325.1 Thiogranum sp. | reverse complement strand
GACAGTGTCGCCCTGGCTTACTCAATCAGGTTTTGAGAATGAAACGACTCTATAGTGGATATGCGTGAGGGACAGTTGTGCTGCGATTGGAACCCTATACTATTCGAAAACTCATGATGCGCGTCCTGGACATTTAATATGAACAATAGAATCCGGCGTTTTGGCGACTATCAGCGACTGCTGGGTGCAGTTCGCAACAAAGTCAGCTTCAATCATTTTGCACCGGTTCCGGATCGAGATGCGGAAGGTCATCTCATCCCTTGCGAACCACCGCCTATCAAACTCAGCACCGTTGAAGCGCTCAGGCTGTTGCAGCCCTATGTCTCAGTGCGCTTCATGGACCAGGTCAAGGCGGTGGTCCCGCTGGCGTTGTACCTGGCGCTGTTCCAGATCCTGTTCCTGCAGCATATGGTTGAAGACTCCTGGTTGATAACCGGCGGGCTGTTCGCTGTGATCGCCGGGCTGATGTTCTTCATGGAAGGGCTGGCGCTGGGCCTGATGCCCTTCGGTACAGTGATCGGCAGCCAGTTGCCGAGCAAATCGCCGTTGCCGCTGGTGCTGTTTGTCACGCTGTTGCTGGGTATCGGCGTGACCTTTGCCGAACCGGCTATCGGTGCCTTGAAAGCCGCAGGTGAGAATGTCTCGGTTGAGCGCGCGCCGTACCTGTACGCGATGCTCAACGACTGGTCGGATGTGCTGGTGTTGGTGGTGGGCGCCAGTGTTGGTTTGGCCGCCGTGGTGGGAACCTTGCGGTTTCTTTACGGATGGAGCCTCAAGCCACTGATCTATGCGTCGCTCCTGCCGGTGCTGGCCCTCACCGTACTGGCCGCGTTTGACCCCGAGATGCAGAAAATTATCGGGCTGGCCTGGGACTGCGGCGCCGTAACCACCGGGCCGGTGACGGTTCCCCTGGTGTTATCTTTGGGTATCGGCATCGCGGCCGCGGCCGGCAAAGGCGACTCCGGCTTGTCCGGCTTCGGTATCGTGACGCTGGCCTCGCTGTTTCCGATCATCGGCGTGTTGATATTGTCCTTCTATGTATCCTACACTCTGTCGCCGGAAGATATCATTGCTGCCGCCAAACAGGCAGCCGCTGCTGCCCAGGCCGCCGAACCGGCCTGGTACGAAAGCAGCCCGGGCGAGGAAATCCTGCTGGGGGTACGCGCCATCCTGCCGCTGGTGCTGTTTCTGTTTATAGTCCTCAGGCTGGTGCTGAAGGAAAAACTCGCTAAACAAGGCGAAATTCTGTACGGCGTTGCGCTCGCCATCATCGGTATGTGCATTTTCAACATCGGCCTCACCTACGGGCTGTCGAAACTCGGTGGCAGCGCCGGCGGCCTGGTGCCCACGGCCTTCATGGAAGTGACGGGGTACGCGGCATCGCCACTCTATGTCTACGCTGTCGGCTTGAGCCTGGCGCTGGCGTTCGCCTGGTTCCTGGGTTTCGGCGCAACGCTGGCAGAACCGGCACTGAACGCCCTCGGTATCACTACAGAGAAACTGACCAACGGGGTATTCAAAAAGAAAACCCTGGTCAATGCCGTCTCCATAGGCGTCGGTTGCGGTATTGCCATCGGCGTGGCCAAGCTGATATTCGACCTGCCGCTGGCCTGGTTGATTTTGCCCGGATACCTGCTGGCCATGGTGCTGACCTTTTTTTCCAGCGAGGAGTTCGTGAACGTGGCCTGGGACAGCGCGGGTGTCACGACCGGGCCCATCACCGTACCCCTGGTACTCGCGATGGGCCTCGGGCTCGGCGACGCCACACAGGCCGTAGAAGGCTTCGGCATCCTCTGCATGGCTTCCATCGGACCCATTATCACGGTGATGATCACCGGCTTGTGGGCGCGCCACAAGGTGAAAGCACAAACCCGTGCAGCAACCCGAGCCGTTTCCGGCACCACTGAGCAGAAGGCAGAGGCCCTCTTATGAGCAATCATGACATTACCTACCTGACCGATGTATACCTGCTTACCTGTGTGGTGCAAAGCGGATTCAGTGAAGTTATCCTCAAGGCAGCACGTGATGTAGGGGCCACCACCGGCGCCATCAGCTATCACGCCCGCGGCAGCGGTATACGTGAGCGTCTCGGCTTACTGGGGATCGCCGTGGAAGCCGAAAAGGAGGTTATCAATCTTCTGGTGTCGTCGGAACAGCGTGATCTGGTGTATGACACACTGTACCGGGCAGCCGATCTGAATGTGCCGGGGCGCGGTTTCATTTTCATGGCAGCGCTCGAGAAGGCCTCAACCTATATTCCACAGAGCCTGATGGAAGGGCTGGATAAAGACGAAGAGCCGGCATGAACGAAACACCGTCTGACGATCAACCTGTGCCGCGTGAGGCCTGTAAACTCATCACCTGTGTTTTGCCTGATGATGGCACTGACAAGACACTGATACGCGCCTTGCGTGATGAGAAACAGATTATTCGCGCAAACAGTAACAGTTGCCTGGGTCTGGCGGTCCTGGCCGATGCCAAAACAAAGTTCGGTGAACTGCCTCAACCCATACTAACCAGGAAAGTCGAGGTGGTGGTGCCCGAAGACCAGGCTGATGAGCTATATGACTTTATCTATATGACAGCGAATATCGGTCGTCCCCAGGGCGGCGCGATCTGGCAGGCAGCATTGTCACTGACTTCGCCCTTCGCATTACCACCGGATGTGTCGGTGGAAAAATCTTGAATCGATTATCGACATCTTCATGCAGGTGACCCAGGTTGCCCACTCTTGCAATGTAAATGCTTCAGTTTAACTGGAGTGCGCTCAACGCTGTGGCAGGCATGAAGTACGTGACTGGGATTGCCATCATGCTCGTGCTCACCGCGACTAACCCGACTTTCGCAACTCACGCTCTGATTTGTCGAATTTCAGCCGCATCCCTGTTCTAAGCTACGGATTTTGCTGGGCGTCGGTCCCCAGAAACGCGTGTAGTGAAGACCTGCCCCATTGATGTCTTCGTGGTTTTTGTCAAACTCGTGGCATGTTTTTGCGTGCCACGAAACGTTTCAAGGACGGTAAGGAACACCGCTATTGGAGCATCGTTGAGAATCGCCGCTGCCAGGGCAATCGTATCGTACAGCGCCATGTGCTTTATCTTGGGGAGATCAATGACACTCAACAACAGGCGTGGTGTAAAACGATCGAGGTGCTGGAACATGGCAGGGCGAGACCACAACCCGTTGCGTTGTTTCCCGAAGACCGTCCAGCGCCAGATCTTGAACACGAGGTCGTGCAGGTCAAGCTCAGCGAACTTGAGCTTAAACGCCCGCGTCAATGGGGCGCCTGCTATTTGTCCCTTAGCTTGTGGGAGCAGCTGAACCTGGATGCCTGTTGGTCGGGGCGACTTGTGCCTTCGCGTCAAGGTACGCGTTGGTTGAATATTTTCAAGACACTGGTTTGTTATCATCTGATCGATCCGGGCAGTGAATGGCGGCTGCATCGGCACTGGTTTGAGCAAAGCGCCATGGGCGATCTGTTGGGAGAGGATTTTGCCTTGGTGCAAAAGGACAAGCTCTATCGCTGTCTGGACAAGCTGCTCGAGCACAAGCGCGATTTTTTCTCTTATCTCAAGGGCCGGTGGCAAAGCCTGTTCAACGCGCGCTTTGATGTTCTGCTCTATGACCTGACCAGCACCTATTTTGAGAGTGACCCGCCCGATCAGGAGGGACTGCGCCGATATGGCTACAGCCGTGACAAGCGGCCCGATTGCCTGCAGGTCGTGATTGCCCTGATCGTCACACCGGAAGGTTTCCCGCTGGCCTATGAAGTGATGCCGGGCAACACCAGCGACAAGACAACGCTAAAGGGTTTTCTGCAAAAGATTGAAGCCCAGTACGGCAAAAGCGAACGGGTTTGGGTGATGGACCGGGGTATTCCCACGGAAGAAACACTGGAACAGATGCGCCACAGCGATCCGCCGGTCTGTTACCTGGTCGGCACACCCAAAGGCCGGCTGACAGCCCTGGAAAAGTCCTTTCTTGATAAGCCATGGCAAAACGCACGCGAGTCAGTGCAAGTGAAGCTGCTCCCCCAGGAAGAGGAATTGTATGTCCTGGCCAAAAGCGAAAAGCGCGTTCATAAAGAGCGCGCCATGCGACGTCGCAAACTGAAAAAGCTATGGAAACG
>JBDNAP010000432.1:0-2504 GCA_039768325.1 Thiogranum sp. | reverse complement strand
ATTTTATCGATACGGCCGTGTATCGGGCGGGCGACGCGATGAGCGCCTGGCTCTATGCGGGTTTACGGGCGATGGGTTTCAGTCTGGGTGGTATCGCCTGGCTGGCCGTGCCGCTAGCCGGTCTCTGGGCCTGGCTGGCGTATGCGCTGGGCAAACGGCAGGGGCTGATCGCGGCGACAGCCGAAGCCAAGCTTCAACTCAAATGAAGGGAGAGTGATATGAGACAAATCAGTCGCAGGGCTTTGTTAAAAATACTTTGTGGAGCGGGTTTTGCGGCGGGCAGCTGCCCGTCGTGGTTACTGGCGGAACCCCGCCAGGTGATCAAAAAGCCGATTCCGGTTTCAGGTGAGAAGCTGGCCGTTATAGGTATGGGTTCCTCACGCACCTTCGATGTCAGTGAAGCACAGGCGCGCTCAGCGCTGTTGCCGGTATTGCAGGCGTTTTTTGATGAAGGTGGTGGCCTGATCGATTCCTCGCCAATGTACGGAAATGCCGAACAGGTGCTGGGTGATTTGTTGCAGGGAGTTGACAACAAGCAGGCTTTGTTTGCAGCGACCAAGGTATGGATCGAGGGAAAACAGCAGGGCATTGAACAGATGCAACGTTCCATGCAGCGCATGGGAGTGAAACGTTTTGACTTGATGCAGATTCACAACCTGCTCGACTGGCAGGTCCACCTCGACACGCTGAACAGCTGGAAAAAGGAAGGCAGGATACGCTACACCGGCATCACCACCTCACACGGCAGGTCTCACGATCAACTGGCAGCCATCCTCGACAGCGAACCACTCGATTTTGTGCAGTTCAGTTACAATATCGCCAACCGGGAAGCGGAAAAACGCCTGCTGCCGATTGCCCGTGAACGCAATATCGCCGTGTTGATCAACCGGCCATACGCACGTGGTGATCTGTTCCGTGTGGTGAAGGGCAAGACACTACCGGACTGGGCGGCTGAGTTCGACTGCAGCAGCTGGGGGCAGTATTTTCTTAAATACGTGGTGTCGCATCCGGATGTGACCTGCGCGATACCCGCGACCTCCAGCTTGAAACACATGCTGGATAACATGGGTGCCGGTTTCGGCCGCTTGCCGGATGCGGCGATGCGCAAAAGGATGGCGGTGTATTTCGCCGGCTTATGAGGCAGAACAGCTGACGTTCGGTTTTTGAGGACTGGCTATGAATCCTTCGCAAGGTATTGCGAAGTTCCGAGCGCGTCGTGCGCCGGCTCATGGTACCGCTTTGCAATCAGCGCGGCGTCCTCATCAGTTGCAGCAGTACACAGGAACCCGGCCGCAGAGGGTACTTTTCGCCGGTGTTGAAGGTTCGGCGGTCGCTCCGTTTGCCATCCTCAAAGCAGGTATCGACAGCGACCCCCCAGCGGGCGATGCCGACCTGTTCCGGCATGCGAAACGGGATGGCCTGAGAGTGCGCATTCAGCAGCAGCAGAAAGGTGTCATCATGAATCATTCGGCCGCGTTCGTCCTGTTCCTCAATGGCATCGCCGTGAAGTAAAAGTCCCAGGCAGCGTGCGTAGTAGGAGTCCCATTCCTCATCGGTCATCTCCTGGCCGTCAGGTCTCAGCCAGCAGATATCCTTGACGTTGGCGCCTTTGATGCGGCGACCCTGGAAGAAATGTCGCCGATGAAACACCGGGTGTTCCTTGCGCAGTCTGATGATGTCACATACGAAACCCAGAAACTTGCGGTCGTGCGTGTCCAGGTCCCAGTTGATCCAGCTGATTTCGTTGTCCTGGCAGTAAGCATTGTTGTTACCGTTCTGTGTGCGCCCCATTTCGTCACCGGCCGCCAGCATCGGCACGCCCTGCGAAAGCAGCAGCGTGGTCAGAAAGTTCCGTTTTTGCTGTGCGCGCGCCTGGATGATGTGCAGATTCCTGCTCACCGGACCTTCACTGCCCATATTCCAGCTCAGGTTATTGTTTTCACCGTCGCGGTTATCCTCCCGGTTTTCGATATTGTGCTTTTCGTTATAGCTGACCAGGTCCTGCAGTGTGAAACCGTCGTGACAGGTGACAAAGTTGATACTGGCGTACGGCCGACGGCCGCTCTGCTCATACAGATCGCTCGAGCCGGTGATTCGGTAGGCCAGTTCCCCGATGAGGCTGTCGTCGCCCTTCCAGTAGGCGCGCAGGGTATCGCGGTAACGGCTGTTCCATTCGGTCCAGCCGACGGGGAAGTTGCCGACCTGGTAACCACCCTCGCCGAGGTCCCATGGCTCTGCGATCAGTTTTACCCGGGATAGCACAGGGTCCTGGTGAATGATGTCGAGGAATGCACCGAAACGGTCAACGGCGTGTACCTCCCGCGCCAGCGTCGGTGCCAGATCGAAGCGGAATCCATCGACGTGCATTTCCAGCACCCAGTAGCGCAGGCTGTCGGTGATCAGCTGCAGAACCCGGGGGTGCATCATGTTGAGGCTGTTTCCACAACCGGTGTAGTCCATGTAGTAGCGCGGCTGATCGGCAACCAGCCGGTAATAGGCTGCAT
>JBDNAP010000431.1:0-7310 GCA_039768325.1 Thiogranum sp. | reverse complement strand
TGCCTTTCATTTTACCTTCGCCGCATTTGCCTTCGCCGCACTTACCTTCTTTTTTCATTTTGCCTTCGCCGCATTTACCTTCGCCGCACTTGCCTTCCTTTTTCATTTTGCCTTCGCCGCACTTGCCTTCGCCGCACTTGCCTTCACCGCACTTGCCTTCGGCTTTTTCGACAACCATGTAGCCGCTGGAAAGTTCGTTCATGCTGAACGGGTTTTCAGCAGCGTTGGCAATCGTGGTGCCAGCCAGGGAGGTGACAAAAGTAGCACCAAGGGCAATTGCGAGAGGTTTGATAACAGTTTTATTGGACATTGGATACGCCTCCTTAAGGCTTTTAACAACAATTACGGTACCGGGTACCGTTGTAAAACCGGCATTTCAGCCATCATTCATTCGTGAATGACAGCCATTACGACCCGCCGGTATGTAAAAAGTTTCCGGAAATCTCTCGGCTTAGAAATATCTAAATGTTCGGGAAACCGCAACTGTGGCGTCTGTAGCGACCAGTTCAGCCATTCTCGGCGATCGATTGTATACAGGCAAGGTACCGTTCTTCGTCGGGAGCCTTGCCGTCTTTCTGTGCCTGCCAGATCATTTCCGCAAGGCATTCCATCAGTTTGTGCTCAAGCTCATGATTATCCATGTTATTTATCAGCAGCCTGTTGTACAGATCACGAATACCGGTTGGACGGTTGGTATCGACCTGTTCCTGAATGGCAAGGTGCATGGCCAGATGCAAAAACGGGTTGGTTTCGCCCAGCTCCGGCAGATACTCCTTGCCGAGTGCCCGCTCCGGGTTTTCCAGTAATGCCTGGTATTCGGGATGTTTTTCGATTACCGAAACAACCTGGGCCTGTAAGGGCTCCAGTGGTTTACCCTGGCGCTGAGTTTCCCAGGCCTCGCAGTAAAAGTTGCGCAGCTGGTCCCGATCTTGCCCAAACAGCATTCGAATATCCGACAGACTGACTGTTATCAAGCATACGCATTTCCTGGCGGAGCTTGCAAGTAGTCATCCGGACTACTCACCACGAAGGTCACGGCTGCCTCGCCCCGCCCGGGCAGCGATCAGTATCACCACGTACATGGATATAATCGCTAAAGAACTTCGCTGCCGGGCGTGCTTGTCGACATGATGGCAGCTTAGCCAAGTAGCATGCGTGTCAGAGTTCCGTTTTATGTCGATATTCACACAGGTCCTCGATGACACAGCTTCCACAGCGTGGGGTTCGTGCTACGCAGGTATAACGGCCGTGCAGGATCAGCCAATGGTGTGCGTCCTGCCTGAATTCCTCTGCTACGAACCTGAGCAGTTTCTGTTCGACCTCGTTGACGTTTTTACCCGGCGCAATACCGGTTCGATTTGATACCCGGAAAATATGGGTGTCGACCGCAATCGTGGCCTGGCCGAACGCCGTATTGAGAATAACGTTGGCAGTCTTTCGACCGACACCAGGCAGCGCTTCCAGTGCTTCACGTTGATCGGGAACCTGGCCACTGTGTTGTTCTACCAGAATCCTGCTGGCGGCGATCAGGTTCTTGGCCTTGTTATTGTAAAGGCCAATGGTTTTGATGTGTTCCTTCAAACCGGCTTCTCCCAGACTCAGCAACGCTTGCGGGGTTCTGATTTCTTTAAACAGTGCTCTGGTGGCCTTGTTGACACCCACATCGGTCGCTTGTGCCGAGAGCGTAACAGCGACCAGAAGCTGGAAAGGGTTGCCGTAGTTGAGTTCGGTCGTCGGGTGGGGATTTTCATTGCGCAAGCGGGTAAATATTTCGAAGCGTTTCTGTTTGTTCATTACAATTTACTGGTGAAGCTCAGATTTCTTTAACGAACTTTCGCAGACTGCATCCGGCGCAGCCGACGGGCACTGGAATATCAGAATGCCACGATATCGCGACTTGAGCAGAGACTTCCGTATGCGCCTTCGTGCCTTTTGCCCTTGATGATCTATCCAGTGCTTCCGACTGGTTCAGCACTGGCAACCGACGGCACGGATTTTCTTTCCAGGCGTTTGTCGATAATGTTTTTCAACGCGATCAACAGACCCAGACCGATAAACGCTCCCGGGGGCAGTACCGCGATCAGGAAGCCATCGTACGCATCGATGAAAGTAATGGTCATGGAGTGGGCAGCCTCACCAAACATCAGTTGTGCCTGGGAAAACAGGGTGCCCTGACCGATGATTTCGCGCAAGCCGCCAAGTGCTACCAGTACCAGCAGAAAACCAAACCCCATGCTGAGACCGTCGACAAAAGAGCGGCCCACGGTATTTTTCGAAGCGAAGGCTTCGGCGCGGCCGATTATCGAACAGTTGGTGACTATCAGTGGAATAAAAATACCGAGCACTTTGTACAACTCGTAGAACCAGGCGCTCATGGACAGCTCGATGATGGTCACGATGGAGGCGATGACCAGCACGAAAACCGGGATACGAACTTCAGGCCTGACCAGCTTGCGGATCAGTGAAACAATCACGTTGGAGGCGACCAGTGTTGCCATGGTCGCCAGGCCAAGGCCCAAGCCGTTGATGAAGGTGCCGGTGACCGCCAGCAGGGGGCACAGGCCGAGCAGCTGTACAAGTCCGACATTATTGGACCAGAAGCCGTCGCGGATAATGTTTCGATAAGGTGTCATGAATCAGAGGCTTGATCAGGGCTTTTTTCGAACAGCTTGTGTGTGTGTAGCTGGAAGTATAGCAAAGCTTTGCGCACCGCTTTCACGACAGCTCGGGGGGTAATTGTCGCCCCGGTAAACTGGTCGAACGTCCCGCCATCACGTTTTACCTTCCAGCCTTCCTTTGCCGGATCGGTCAGCGACTTGCCCTCGAATCCCCGAATCCAGTCGGACCTTTCGGCTTCGACAGCATCGCCGAGGCCTGGAGTTTCGCGATGCTGAACCACACGGGCACCAGCCAGGGTACCATCCAGATTGACGGCAACCAGCAGCCTGATCGTGCCGTTATAGCCGTCCGGTGCGACCGCTACCAGCACGGCGGCAACCGGCCAGCCGTTTTTCCGGGCCCGGTAAACCGGCACGGGCTCGTCGGTTCCCAGCAGTTCACTGCTCACGGCATAGAGGGTGTCAGCGAAAATATCGTTGTCGTAACGATGACTGGGGACCAGCTCGTTGAGGCTTTTAAGCAGGGCTTTACGCTGGTTGTCGGCGATGCGTTCAGCGGTCCTGTCAAACGTGAATGCAACCAGGCCGCTGCCGATCACAGCGAACAGAAACAGGAAGACAGCGGAGATTAGAACCGGCCGGTAAGACACGCTTCAGGAATCCCGGTGGCCAAAGACGCGCGGCTGGGTGTAATAGTCGATTGTAGGGGCGGCCATGTTCATCAACAGAACGGCGAATGCCACACCGTCGGGGTATCCGCCCCAGCTGCGGATGACATAGGTCAGGATGCCGACACCGGCACCAAAGTACAGGCGTCCGCGTGGTGTGGTGGCCGCCGAGACGGGGTCGGTGGCAATAAAGAAGGCACCGAGCATGGTGGCGCCGCTGAACAGGTGGAAGACCGGGGAGCCGAAGCTGTCAGCGTCGGCTATATAGAAGAGCAGGGACACAATAAACAGAGCTGAAAGCATGCCAAGCGGGATCTGCCAGTCTATGGCACGTTTTTGCCATAGCCAAACGCCGCCGATCAGGAACATCATGTTGATCCATTCCCAGCCATGGCCGGCGAAACTGCCATACAGGGGTTTGGAGAGAATCTCACTCCAGGTTAAATTCAGGCCCAGCTCGGTCTTGGAAGTATCCAGCGGTGTTGCCATGGTGATACCGTCCAGTGTCACGCCGTCGGCCAATGCTTCGGTGAAGACCAGCCGTAGCGTGTCCAGGAAAGGCAGAAATTCCGCTTCTATCCCCCTCGGTGGCGACCACAATGTCATCTGCAGCGGGAAGGAAATGATTAAAACCACGTAACCGACCATGGCCGGATTGAAGGGGTTGTAACCCAGTCCGCCATACAACTGTTTGGCGACGACAATAGCAGACAGGGCGCCGATAACGGGGATCCACCAGGGAGCCAGCGGTGGCAGGGCCAATCCCAGCAACAAACCGGTCAATACCGCACTGCCATCTTTGAGCGTTGCCAGTACGGGTCTTTTGCGCAGCTTCAGCACCATGGCTTCGGCGGCAACGGCTGTAGTGGCGGTGATCAACAGGTTAAACAGTACGCCCCAGCCGAAAAACCAGAACAGACACAAGGCACCCGGTATCAGTGCCAGCATGACCTGTACCATTAATCGGTTCAGGTCGTTGCTCAGCGGCAGATAGGGTGAACTCTGTGTCGGGAATTCCATCAGGGTCGCTTTTCGTTGCCATCGGAAGCGCGGCGTTTATCGATTTCCCTGATTTCAGCCCGCTGTTCCTCACTCAGGTTATCGGTATTTCTTGCGCTTACGGACTGTTTGGCCTTCCTGGCTTTTACGCGTTCCAGTGCCGCGGTAATTTCAGCTTTCTTGCTATCGGCATCGCCGGCCTTGGGTTTGTTGAGTGCTTTCTTGGCCTTGGCGCGGCGCAGCTGCAGTTCTTTCTTCTCACGTTCGAGTCGTTCAAGATGGAATTCGTGGCGCTGCCGCGCTATGTCGGCTTTCTCCCTTTCGCGTTCCTGGTTCCAGATTTCGGTTTTGGCAAAGCGATAGTACTGAACCAGAGGGATATGACTCGGACACACCTGGGCACAACAGCCGCACTCAATGCAATCGAACAGCTTGTAATCCTGGGCCTTGTCGAAATTCCGTGCATGCGCATACCAGAAAAGTTGTTGGGGCAGAAGGCTGGCCGGGCAGACCTCGGCACACTTGCCACAGCGGATACAGGGATGAGCTGGTAACGGTCGGGGTGCCTCCTGCCGGCCTGCCGCCAGAATGCAATTGGTGGTTTTTATAACGGGCAAGGCATCGCTGGGTAAAGATACTCCCATCATCGGCCCTCCCATCAGCAAGCGTGTCACTTGATCGGTATAACCGCCACATTGTTCGATGAGCTCAGCGATTGGCGTACCGATTCTGACATCGAGATTGGCGGCTTGTCGGATACCGCTACCGGTGACCGTTACCACCCGCGAGATCAAGGGTTCTCCCTGTAACAGCGCACGGCCCACGGCGGCTGCGGTTCCGACATTATGACAAACGATACCCAGGTCGATCGGCAGGCCCTGACTGGGGACTTCCTCTCCGGTCAGCGTATAGATGAGCTGTTTCTCACCGCCGGCCGGGTAAACCGTTGGAACGGCTATCACGCGGATATCCGTGTCACCCGCCTGATCGAGCTCGTTCTGCAGGCAGGCTATGGCTTTCGGCATATTGTCTTCGATACCGATCACCGTCTGCCTGGCGTGTAAGGCGTGACGCATCACGCGCACACCGCCGATGACTTCCTGCGTCCGATAGCACATCAACGCTTCGTCACAGCTGATGTAGGGTTCGCATTCGGCCGCATTGATGACCAGTAGTTCAACTTCCCGGCCCGGGCCCGGGTTGAGCTTTACCGATGTCGGAAAGCCGGCGCCACCCAGGCCGACGATACCTGCATCGCGGACGCGTTGCCGGATATCAGCGGGATCGGCCTCAAATACAGCTGCCATCTGCAGGCCGCCTGGTACGGCCCGGTCTTCACCATCGGCCTCGATGACGATGCAGTCCGCTTTCAACCCGGAGGGATGCGGGACCGGATAGCTGCCGATATCCGTAACCCTGCCGGAGGTCGGTGCATGCACGGGTGCGCTGATATAACTCAGAGAGCGGGCTATCGGCTGTCCCTTTAAAATACTGTCACCGACTTCGACCAACGGATCGGCGGCGTCACCAATGTGCTGGCTGAGGGGAACAAACAGGCGCTCCGGTATTCGGGCCTGGCGTAGTGGAGTGCGTAACGATTGCGACTTGTTTGCGTCGAGACGCAAACCTCCATGAATTTTTAGTGCTTGTTCGAGTAGGGTTACCACAATACGCCCTATTGTACAGGCTGCGGGCGGAAAAATACTGTGGTCATCGGTTAATCGGCTGGCGCTGCGATGGGGCGCCGCTCATCTTCAGGGTAAGGCCATTTCCATTCGCGGATCGTCTGTTTCAACGGTACCATGCTGATGCAGTCGACAGGGCAGGGTGGAAGGCAGAGTTCACAGCCGGTGCATTCGGTTTCGATGACGGTGTGCATTTGCTTGGCCGCGCCGAGAATTGCATCTACCGGGCAGGCCTGAATGCACAGGGTGCAGCCTATGCAGACCTGTTCATCAATAATGGCGACGCGTTTTTCCTGGTGTACGCCGTGTTCGGCATTGAGCGGTTTGGGATCAACCCCCAGCAACTCGGCCAGGGATTCTATGGTGGCTTCACCACCGGGTGGGCACTGATTGATGTCGGCTTCACCGGCGGCGATGGCTTCGGCATACGGGCGGCAACCCGCATAGGTACACTGTCCACATTGTGTCTGGGGCAGTATGGCATCGATCTGTTCGACGATGGGGTCGCCTTCGACTTTGAAGCGGATGGCGGAATATCCCAGCAGCAAGCCAAACAGGGCGGCAAGGATACCAATGGCGAGTACGGCGGTGAGCATAGGGGTTAACAGGCCCCGGGCCCTAGCCTTTGATCAGGCCGGCAAAGCCCATGAACGCCAGTGACATCAGCCCGGCGGTGACCAATGCGATAGCCGAGCCCCTGAAGGCTTCCGGTACGTCCGCAACGGCAATACGTTCGCGCATGGCTGCAAAAAGGATCATGACCATGGAAAAGCCCAGCGCAGCGCCAAAACCATAGACCGCCGATTGGAAGAAGCTGTGCTGTTGCTGCACATTGAGTAGTGCAACACCCAGTACCGCACAGTTGGTGGTAATCAGCGGCAGGAAGATACCCAGCACCTGATAGAGCAGGGGACTGGTTTTGTGGACCACCATTTCGGTGAACTGAACAACCACCGCGATGACCAGAATGAAGGTGATAGTGCGCAGGTATTCCAGCCCCAGCGGCGCCAGCAGATACTCATTGGCGAGGTAACTGCACACCGACGACAGTGTCAATACAAAAGTCGTCGCCAGTGACATGCCGGTGGCCGTTTCCAGTTTGCGTGACACACCCAGAAACGGACACAGGCCCAGGAATTTCACCAGGACAAAGTTATTCACCAGGACGGTGCTGACAAGAATGAGCGCGAATTCAGTCATCAGATGCTTCGAGTACCAAGTAGTTTCCTTCGCGGTTAAATACCCCTATTTAACCTTCATGCCGGGCTTTGCACCTGCGTGCGGTTCGAGAATATACAGTTCCTTGCCGCCGGGTCCTGCTGCCAGCACCATGCCTTCGG
>JBDNAP010000430.1:0-4676 GCA_039768325.1 Thiogranum sp. | reverse complement strand
TAGGCCATTTTGTTCAGGGTTTTGTGCCGGCAATAATTGCCAGAGAAATACTAGTCCGCAAAGAAGCTGTTAATGGCAGGGCCTGGCTTAACTTTTTCATTATCAGTATCTGCCTGGCTTTCAGTGCATTTTATGAACTCATTGAATGGTGGGTGGCTATCGCGTCTGGAGAAGCGGCCGAAGCGTTTCTGGGCACCCAGGGTTACGTTTGGGATACGCAGTCAGATATGGGGCTTGCGCTGCTGGGGGCGGTAATGGCGATAGTAACGCTGTCCAGATTGCACGATTCACAATTAAAAGAGTTAACGATTCAGGAAAGCTCCGATTAATCAGTATGCCGGACTTTCCTGAATGATCGCTGCGCTCACCCTGCGGGCCGCCCGGTTGGGCGTGCAAGGCGCTACGCGCTTTTATCCGGCATTCACCGGCATGGAGGCACGGGAATTAATCAGAAATGCCTCCATAGAACCATAGCGGAAAACCTGCCACGCAGTGTCTGCTTGTTGCCGATTTTCCGGAGATCACATTAAATGCACATGAAAAAACTTCTTTATTTAGCTGTTGCTGCAATATTGATTGCTGCATATATTCAGGAACAAGGCGTTTCCATACCCGGACTACCGGTATCGACCGAAAGCGCCGAGCGTACGCTGCAAAATGCCTATAACAACAGACAAAGCGACCTCCAGGTTCAGGGTGAAGGTGTTGTAACGAAGATATTGCGTGATGATCTTAAAGGCTCAAGACACCAAAGATTCATTTTAAAGCTCGCCACCGGACAGACATTCCTGGTCGCTCACAACATCGATCTGGCACCCAGAATCAGCGGTTTAAAAACAGGGGATACCGTAGAGTTCCACGGTGAATACGAGTGGAACTCAAAAGGCGGCGTTATTCACTGGACACACCATGACCCGGCTGGCCGCCATATTGACGGCTGGTTAAAACATGGCGGTAAAACTTACCAGTAAGCCCGCGCGGCTCGAGCTAATAGTTTAGACCAATCGCGGATTTCACTTCATCCATTGTCTCATCCGCTACATCGCGTGCCGCTTCGCCACCTTCCTGCAGAATATTGCGCACCAGCTGCTGATCCTCCTCAAACTCGCGGGCACGGGCACGAATGGGTGCGAGCTCACCGAGCACCGCATCGATAATCGGCTGTTTGCAGTCCAGACAACCGATACCGGCCGACACACAACCCTCCCGGACCCACCGTTGCCGGGACTCATCCGAATACACCTCGTGTAACTGGAACACCGGACACAGGTCCGGATTTCCCGGGTCCTTGCGGCGCACACGTGCCGGATCGGTCGGCATGGTGCGCAATTTCTGCTCAATCTCCTCGGGCTCATCACGCAGTGCAATGGTGTTGCCATAGGACTTGGACATTTTCTGTCCGTCCAGCCCCGGCATCTTGGAGGCCGGCGTTAACAAGGCCTCCGGCTCGGGAAGGATAATGCGGCCACCGCCTTCCAGATAGCCATACAGTCGCTCACGATCACGCAAGGCCAGATTACCCTGCCCTTCCAGTAACACGCGGCCGACATCCAGGGCTTCCTGATCACCCTTTTCCTGGTAGCGCCGGCGCAGCTTTCGATACATTTTGGCATTCTTCTTGCCCATCTTCCTGATGGCTTCGTCGGCTTTTTCTTCGAAGTCCGGTTCCCTGCCGTAGAGATGATTAAAGCGCCGTGCCACTTCCCGGGTTAGCTCGACGTGCGCAACCTGGTCTTCACCGACCGGTACCGAACCGGCCTTGTACATCAGGATGTCCGCGCTCTGCAGCAGCGGATACCCCAGAAACCCGTAGGTCGCAAGATCGCGCTCACGCAATTTTTCCTGCTGATCCTTGTAACTGGGCACCCGTTCCAGCCAGCCCAGCGGCGTCAGCATGGACAACAGCAGGTGCAGTTCGGCATGCTGCGGCACTTCGGATTGAACGAAAATCCTGGCGTTGGCGGGATTGACACCGGCCGCCAGCCAGTCGATGACCATCTCCATGACACTGTCACCGATAATCTGCGGATCTTCGTAATGGGTAGTCAGGGCGTGCCAGTCAGCGACAAAGAAAAAACAATCGTACTCGTGCTGAAGTTTGACCCAGTTTTTCAGTACACCGTGATAGTGTCCCAGGTGCAGGCGGCCGGTTGGCCGCATGCCCGACAAAACCCGATTCTTGGACTCGCTCGTCAAGGTAAATCAGCTCCTCATCAACGCAAACAGTATAGTTTCAAGATACCCCGCTTTCATCCCCGCCACCGACGCCATCAGTTGCAGAAACAGCTTGACCACAGGCCACATGACAATGCCCAGAATACCCGTCACCAACAGCGCCACCAGAATAAAGAATCCATAGGGCTCGATACGTGCAAAGTGATAGGCATAAGGCCCAGGCAACAAGCCGGTCAGCACCCGGCCGCCATCCAGTGGCGGCAATGGCAACAGGTTTAAAACCATCAGTATGGTGTTTATAAAGATACCCGCCACCCCCATAAACAAAAGGGGCATCGCAATCCAGTTGTCTGCGGACAGACCCAGGGCAACTCTTGCCGTGAGCGCCCATGCCATCGCCATTAACAGATTGGAGGCCGGACCGGCCAGCGCCACCCAGGCCATATCCTGCTTGGGGCGCTTGAAATTGCGCCAGTCCACCGGTACCGGCTTGGCCCAGCCAAACACAAAACCACCAGGTAGCAACAGCATCACAGCAGGCACCAGGATGGTTCCAACGGGGTCGATATGTTTTATCGGGTTCAGGGTCAGGCGCCCGAGCATCTGTGCGGTCTTGTCCCCGAATCTGCGTGCCACCCAGCCATGCGCCGTTTCATGCACGGTAATAGCCAGTAATACCGGCATCACCCAGGCTGAAATCTGCTGTACAGTACTGACCTGCAACACGGTCTCAGGACCTGTTCACACGGTTAAAACGACAGCGGCCAGCCGGCCTAATACCTTGTTCATTCCGCATCACTAGACTTCTCTCCTCGTACCAGAACGGCCGTGTATCCCCTGGCCAGATCACCTATGTCAAACCCTCGCTGGAACCTTTGCCGGGACGGATCAGCTTCGGCACCGTTTCTGTCAAGTCAACCACCGTTGTGAATTCAACCCCGCAATGACCGGCATCTATTATAAGGTCCACCTGAGATTCAAGCTTATCGCGGATATCAAACGCATCGGTTTCCGGAAATTCATTACCCGGCAGGATCAGTGTCGAGCTCATCAGCGGCTGGGCGTGTTCCATCAGCAAGGCTGTAACAACCGGATGGTCCGGTACTCGGATACCGATGGTCTTCCGTTTCGGATGTTGCAGCCGACGCGGTACGGTCGCCGTCGCACGCAGTATAAAAGTGTAGGCCCCTGGCGTTCTCGCCTTCAACAGGCGGTAGGCGGAATTGTCCACACGCGCATAAGCCGATATCTCCGAGAGGTCCCGGCACACCATGGTAAAGTTGTGTTGCCTGTCCAGATTACGAATACGGCGAATTCGTTCGACCGCACTCTTGTCATCCAGATGACAGGCAATGGCATAACTGGAATCGGTCGGCAACACCACGATGCCGCCATCGCGAATAATAGCCACCGCGTGCTTGATCAGACGCGGCTGAGGGTTCTGCGGGTGTATTTCAAAATACTGACTCATACAGCTAACGCCGGCGGCCAGGATTCAGCTTCCCAGATGGGTATACAGCCCTCCGGCAGGCGGCGCAGCCGGCCCAGCTCGACCCAGGGTTTTTCGGGCCCGTGATAATCCGAGCCACAGGATGCAAACAGCTTGTGTTCCCTGCAGACCGCCGCCATATGCAGGGTTTCGTCGCGTGAATGACTGCCTGACACCACCTCCAGGCCGACGCCACCGGCACTACGGAATTCACCGACCAGTCTCCTGAGTTTACTGCGGGTCAAGCTGTAGCGCGCCGGATGTGCAATAACCGGCAGACCACCGGCCTGCCGGATCCAACCCAGTGCCCGCTCCATCGTTACCCATTCACTATGGACGTATCCGGGTTTGCCTTTTACCAGGAAGTGTTTGAAAACGTCACGGATCGATGCGGCATAGCCCGCCTCCACCAGGAAATGCGCGAAATGCGTACGGCTGAGAATTCTACCCTTACGGAATCGACCGGCACCTTCCAGCGCCTCGGCAATACCCTTTTTTGCCAGCTTGCGGCTGATTTCCCCGGCCCGCCAGTCCCGCAGCTCCTGCAGTTCCTGCAACCCGTCAGACATAACCTGGTTGTGGGGATCTATGTTCAGGCCCAGAACGTGGATGGTCATTGCCTGCCAGGTCACGGAAATTTCAACACCGGGAATCAGGCTGAGATCCAGCCCCGACACCGCCTGCTCCGCCTCCGCCAGGCCGTCCAGCGTATCGTGGTCGGTCAGCGCCAGCACCGCCACACCGGCAGCGTGGGCCTTTACCACCAGGCTGGCAGGTTCAAGTGTGCCATCCGAAGCGGTTGAATGGCTATGTAAATCGTGACGACACATTTGTTCTATTGTACCGGAGCCATCTGTTCCGCGCTGCCCCTGCGGGAATTCTCGCAATCCGGTACCATTCACGCCATGAAGCTAACCGACCCATCGTCCCAGTCCTTTCGCGGGCAGCTCGCCGAACCGCTGGCCGAGATGCTGGAGGCCTACCAGATCAGTGAGGACAGATCCGCTCCCGG
>JBDNAP010000429.1:0-4124 GCA_039768325.1 Thiogranum sp. | reverse complement strand
TGCCGGGGGAAGCGGCAAACGAAACCCTGCGACGCGTTTACATCGATACCGAAACCACCGGGCTGTCCGGCGGCAGCGGCACCCTCGCTTTCCTGATCGGCGTCGCCGTGGTCGAAGACGATGCCATCGAATTAAGCCAGTTTCTGATGACCCGATTCGCAGCGGAAGCGGCATCGCTGTCGGCCTTCGTGGCGAGCCTCTCCCCCGACGACCAGCTGGTCAGCTACAACGGCAAGAGCTACGACTTGCCGCTGCTGATCAGCCGCTTTCGCATGCAGGCCATGCAACATCCCTTCGACGGCCTGCCGCACCTGGATCTGTTGCACCCGGTGCGGCGTCTGTTCAAGGGGAGCTGGGATAACTGCCGACTCATCAGCCTGGAACAGAACCTGCTTGGCTTCAGCCGTGTCGATGACCTGCCCGGCAGCGAGGCGCCCGCCGCCTGGTTCAGTTATATCCGCAGCGCCCGGGGTGATCAGCTCATCAGGGTCGTCGAACACAACCGGCAGGACATTGTCTCCCTGGCCGTCGCGCATAGCGCCCTGACACAGGCCATCGAACAACCTCAGTCCTTCAATGTAGACCTGTACGCCCTCGCCCGCTGGTTGTCGGAAAGCAGTGAAAACAATGCCCGCGAGCTGCTGCAGTCGCATGCCGATGAACTCTGCGACGATGGCAAACGTTTGCTCGGCCGGCTTGCCAGGCGCGCCGGACACTGGCCACAGGCCATCGCTATCTGGGAGACCCTGGCCGCCGCCGGCTGCACCGATTCCCTGGAACGCCTTGCCAAGTACCACGAACACATCAGCAAAGACCTGGCCGCCGCGCGGCACTGCTGCAAGCTGCTGCCGGGCAACGCCGCCTGTGAACATCGCCGCCTGCGCATCGAAGAGAAGATAAACCGCCTGCTATAGGATGAATACTTTTATTTCGCGGATACAAGCTGCAGGTTTGGCTTCTGCGGCTTGCCGTACAGGGCGTCTTCAAGTGGCAGGGGTTTGGCGATACCGTAACCCTGGGCGTAATCGACGCCGATATCACGCAGCGCCTCCAGGGTCTCCCTGTTTTCGACGAACTCGGCAATAGTCTTGATCCTGAGTGTCTGTCCCACGTAATTGATGGCGTGAACCATGGCGTAGTCGGTACTGTCACGGGTCATGTTCTTGATGAAACAGCCATCGAGCTTGAGGTAGTCGACCGCCAGGCTCTTCAGGTAACCGAAGGAACTCAAGCCGACGCCGAAATCATCGAGCGCGAACCGGCAGCCCATGGCACGCAGGGTATCGATCAGCCGTGTGGCGTTGCTCAGGTTGGAAATGACGGCGGTTTCGGTGATCTCGAAACACAGCAGTTCCGGCGGTATGTCCATGTCTTCGATCATTTTCGCCAGGGAAGACGTGAATCGATCATCGGAAAGAGACTGGCCGGACAGGTTGATGCTGCACGCACTGACCCGGTTCTGCACATAGTCAATATTCCGACTGAGCATCTCGAGCGTGTTCTTTACCACCCAGAAGTCGATGGCTCCCATCAGCGAATAGCGTTCAGCGGCGGGGATAAAGGCATCGGGGCCGATCAGACTGCCATCGTCATCGAGCATTCTGACCAGGACTTCTCCGTGCAGTTTGTTGTGCTCGCCGGCAATAGGGCCGATGGGTGCGATAGCCTGAAAATACAGCCGGAAACGGTCCTTTTCCAGCATTTCATGGATACGCTGCACCCACTCTATCTGGCCCCTTCGTTCCAGCATGGCGACATCGGTGTTCTTGTAGACGTGTATCCTGTTGCGCCCGTTTTCCTTGGCGACGTAGCAGGCGGAATCCCCCGCACTCAGTACGTCGCTGATGGTGCCGCTTTCGGCGGTAACGGGGACCAGACCGATACTGGCGCCAACGCGGAACGACTTGTCTTCCCAGACAAAACGAAAGTCCTCCACCTGCCGACGAATTTTCTCGGCGAGTCGCCGGGCCGACGCTATGGAACAGCCGGAGAACAGGATGCCGAATTCGTCACCACCGATTCTGGACAAAGTGTCGCCTTCGCGCAGCGCGACGCGTAGTGTCAGGGTCAGTTGCTTGAGTAACTCGTCACCGGCGACGTGTCCGCAGGTATCGTTGACCACCTTGAAGTTATCGAGATCGAGGTAACACAGCGCGTAGCGTTTTTCCCGGTAGCGTGCATAGTCCAGCGCCTGATTGACGCGCTTTTCGAACTCCCGTCTGTTGATCAGACCGGTCAGCGAATCATGGGTGGCGTGGTAGGTCATATGAGCCAGACTGCGCAACTCGGACACATCGTGGAAGACCAGCACGACACCGCTGATCTCCTTGTTCGAGTTGCGGATCGGTGCGGCATTGACTTCGATGGACAGCTGCTGCTGTATATGACGGTGGATCAACAGCAGGTAGCCGGGCAGCATGGTAGGCTGACCTTCCTGCAGACACAGTTCAACGGGATCAGGGATGGATTGCAGGGTCTTTTCGTCGACAATCATAAACACCTCGCGCAATGCCCTGCCGTGTGCTTCTTCGAGGCTCCAGCCGGTGCCCTGCTCGGCGACAATATTCATGTAATCGATGCAGCCATCCATGCTCACAGCGATGACGCCGTCACCAATCGAGCCCAGCGTGACGTAGGCCTGCTCCTGTGCCAGGAACAGCGCCTCTTTGGTGTTCTTCAAGGCCGTGATATCGCGTAAGGTCGCTTCGTGACCGGTAATACCGCCCACCTCGTTATACCGATAGACGCAGTTCTCCGAGACCCAGACACTGTGGCCCGATTTATGCCTGAGCATGCATTCGTGGTTCTGCAGGCCACCGAACTTTGCGTCGAGTTCCCTGTCATGTTTTTCCCTGTCGTCAGACGAACTGAAAAGCATGCCGATGTCGGAACCAACCACTTCCTGCGTGCTGTAACCGAGCAATTGCCTGATCGAAGGTGTGACCCACGTGATGATGCCGTCTTTAGCGACGTGAAATATCGTGTCCTGCATACCCTCTATAATGGCTTGCATACGCTCTTTCGACTCGCGAATCCGGCTTTCCGCCTGGCGTCTTTCATAGACCTGCGTTTCCAGCCTGTGGTTAGCCTTTTCCAGATCACGTCCTGCCACTTCGGCGCTTTCGCGAGCCTCGATCAGATCGCGGATGAGTTCGGTGTTGTGCGAGCTCAGCCTGATCGAGTCGACCAGCATGAGCTTGAAGCTTCGTGACCAGGTGAACATCAACACCATCAGCAGGCTGGCGGAGGCAGCCATGATGATATGGAAGTCTTCGCCGGTGGTGGCGGTGTTGTATATGCACGGCACCAGCGCGGGCACGGCAAACGCTGCGGACACTCGGGGAGAAGACTGCATGGAGGTGTAGGCGGCCAGGGTAATGCAGATGAGTGTTACCAGGACCACCGTTTTTGCATTGCTATCACCGTACAGGTAAGCCGCCACACCGAGGCATCCCCACGCCATGCCTGAGAGCAGCGCGGCAAACACATAGTTTTTCCCCCAGGCACTCACTTCGTTTCCGGTACGGCAGGAGATAAACATCGATCGCCAGGCCAGCGTGAGCAGAATCAAAAGCGACCAGCCGGCGATGTACAGACGTGGTGCGGTTTCCCAGAACAGCATACAGATCGCCGCCACGACGCCGACGTTCATCAGCAGCTCATAGCGCATCTGCTGGTGGATCAACTTTACCTGGACGCGGCGAAAGCGGGGATGGTTCACCCTTTGGGTAGACTTGCCCCTTGCACGGTCTTCTCTGGCCAGCGAAGAACTGAGCGGTAACGTTTTGTTTCTTTCCATGCTGTGGATCCAGTTCGGAGTATCAAAGGAGCCCGGCGATCCAGCCTGCTCATCACGCAACTTCGTTGATAAGCCACTGTTTTTCTGCCTTTTCCCCGAGAAGAACCAGACTTGACGGCTTAAAGTAGTCTATCGGTGTAAACGCTGCCGACTTTAGAAAAATGTGGCGGTGTTAACGTTTGACATTCCCGGACGGTCGGCGCAAAAACGGTTCTGTGGCGCGCCTGTCTAGTACTCCTTCAACATGATAATGCCGGGTTCAGCGCTCCTGTGGTGTTTCGCTACAAGGCGCAGGGCGCAGGCAATGGCCTTAGTCCTTGTCAAG
>JBDNAP010000065.1:0-4079 GCA_039768325.1 Thiogranum sp. | reverse complement strand
TTGCGATATCAAGGCCGTCACCCTGTTAGCCAATGTATTACTGCGGCAGCAGGCTGTTGACCAGAATGCCGCGGAAGCCATACTGATCCGCAACGGCCTGGTCATTGAAGGGTCATCCAGCAACGTCTTTGTCATCGAAGCAGGCAACATACTGACACCCGCTAAAGGACCACAAATGCTGCCCGGCATCACCCGCGACCTGGTTCTGGAACTCGCCGAACAACACCGGCTGCCCTGCCGGGAAACCGACATCAGCGAAGACAGCTTGCGGGAAGCCGATGAAATCTGGATAACCAGCTCCACCCGGGAAATCATTCCGGTCACGGTACTGGACGGAACAGCGGTTGGCCAGGGATCACCGGGGCCGCTGTGGAAAACCATGATCGAATTTTACCGGGCCTATAAGGCATCCGTACGCGACGGTACTGCCGAGTGGTGAGCTAAGCGCTGCTTCAGAGTGTGGGAGTGAGCCGGGCGCCATATCACACCGAAACACAGCGCCCCTACTCAAAGACCCCGTGTAAATACCAGTGCCGTTCACCGGCAAGTTCACGATAAATCCAGTAACACGAACCGGAGGCATTTATGGCGACAAAATAATCACGCGCTACATCCTGCTCATCCCACCATCCGGATTCGATACGTTCGCAGCCAGCTTGCAACTTGAGTTCACCTTGCAAGTGGGGCCGCCCATTCCGGGTGTTGAGCTGCCGTGGCACGGCCAGCAGCCATAGCGGCCTCTGCTGACCGTTGCTGTCTTTCCGGCTGTGGCCTGGCGCACTGTAGCAGCAGGCATATTCGGGCCGGTGTTCAGCAACGGCACTGATACCCTGCACGGCCTGATCACCCAGTCGTGCGCGCAAACGATCGAGCAAATCGACCTCGCATCGCACATCAGTTTTCTCGAACAGGTTCAGTGACTGTGCCTCCAGTTCTACAATTTGCCCGGCACGAAGTTCGACTGCGATAACGGCTTCCGGCAATTCCAGTCGCTCCAGGCGTTCACGTAACAGGATAGTGAATTGTTCCGCATCCCTGCCCTCCTTGTGTATAGCTATAGGCACGGCTGTGTGCCGCCCCTGTCGATGCCATAAAGCGATATCGAATGTCTGTACCCCTGCACCCAGGCCCTGCAACCAGCCGCACAGTTCCAGCACCAGTTTTTGCAGGGCAAACAGCAGTACCTGTGCATGTTCGACTGCTGACGGCAGCTGCAGGCGGTGTTTAAACTGCGTGGGTGGCCGGTACAGGGTTTGTGGATCCGGGTGACGGCCGAGCATACGATCCAGATAAAGCAGGCTGTGCTGGCCCAGTCGGCGCGCCAGTCCGTCACGCGGCAAGCCTAATACATCACCCAGCCGGCGCACACCCATACCATCCATACGCTCCAGCAATGTCGGTTCCCAGTCCAGTACGGAGATGGGCAGGGGGGCCAGGGCCGCCGCCAGCTGATGTTGTTCTTCGACCATGTGTTCACGCTGGCAACGGGCCAGGCTCAATGCGGCCAGCGGTGTCGGTGCGCCGGCAAGCTGAACCTGGTAGCCCAGTTCTGCAAGCCCTGCGCGTAGTGTCCTGAGCAAGGCAATACGCCCGCCAAACAAGACCAGGCTGCCCTGCACTTCGAGTATCAGCGCACCAGGCGGGTAGAGACTGACCTGGGAACTGAATTGATAGCTCCAGGCGGCAAGACTTTGCAAGGCTGCCTGCTCAGCCTTGTGATTCCTGGGTTGGATAATCAGGTCTCGGGCCAGCGCCCGCGCTGCCGTAACCGACATGCCGGGGCAGATGCCATAGCCTTGTGCGGCTTCATTACATAACAACACACTGGCTCGCCGTCCCTCGTCACTGACTGCCAGAGCTTGTCCTTTATTGCCGCTGCGACCGAAAACTTCCAGTGGCAGTTGTGGTACGCGAATGCAAAGCCAGTGAACCATGTGTGTGCAGGGAAGTATCTAGATAAACCGGACCGGCCGCCCAGCCACCGCGGCGTTTGAGGATGGAGACCGACAGGCCGCCATCGATTCCGGGGTCCAGCTGGATGCGTAATGCTGCCGCTGATGGCCGCTGTACAAAATGCCGGGGACGAAACAGGACACCCAGGGCATCACCGGCTTCGGCCGCCAGTTGCAGGCGCCGCAATACGACCTTGTCATCCAGCGTCGGCCAGGCCAGAACGGCGGCACAGTTTCCGGAACGCAGACTTTGCTCCACGGCCCACAGGCCATCCTGCTGCGCCCTGGGATGCACCAGTAATATGCGGGACAAATCAATGCCGGCATTGACCAGGGCGGGGGCATAGGGGATATGCGGAGGCGCCACCCAGCATATCCAGCGATCGCCCTGACTGAGTCGTGCCAGCGCCGGCATCAACAGGCGCAGTGCACCAATACCCTGACAGGACATCATGATTTCGGTCAAGGCGCCCTGTGGCCAGCCACCGCCCGGCAACAGTTCGTCCAGCCCGGTAAACCCGCTGGGCACGGCCTTAACGGCGGCGCTGAGCCGGCCACCGCGCCAGATATCCGTACCTTGTAACAAAGCGTCGAGATTCATAACGACTGGTTACGGAGAATCCCTACGCCCAAACCTTCGATAACCAGCGGTTGTTGACGCAAGTCAACACGAATGGGTTCGAAATCTTCGTTTTCGGGCAGCAGATAAACGATGGAGCCCCGGCGTCGGAAACGTTTGACGGTTACCTCATCGTCCAGGCGCGCCACCACAATCTGGCCATTCTGCGCCTGCCGTGTACGGTGTACGGCCAGCAGATCGCCGTCCATAATGCCGATATCGCGCATACTCATGCCGCGCACCCGCAGCAGGTAATGCGCCCGTGGGTGAAACAGCGCCGGATCGACGGGGTAATGGTCTTCGACGTGTTCTGCAGCCAGGATCGGCTCACCGGCCGCCACCCGACCCACCACCGGGATGCCCTGTTCCTGCTCGGCATCCAGCAGGCGGATACCGCGTGAAGAACCCGGCAACAATTCAATAGCACCCTTGCGTTCCAGCGCCCGCAGATGCTCCTCGGCCGCATTGGGTGAGCGAAAACCAAAAGCCTCGGCAATTTCCATACGGGTGGGCGGATAGCCTTCGTCGTAGATATATTCCCGGAGCAGGGCCAGGATTTCCGCCTGCCGTGGAGTCAGTTCTTCCATTGCGCCACCCGCTGTAATTTTATCCAGTACACTGGAAGTATATACAGGTATTGCCCGGATGCAAGTTTTCCATGCCGGCGCCCTCCTGCGCTCACCGAGGCTATTAATCTGCCAGCAAGTGCTTTTCCAGGCTGACGGCTAGGACTATGATGAGTCTCCGACAGTTCAGCGCCGAATACCCATGCCCTCGAAAAGTTCCTGCATCGCCCGTCACCCTACCCACGCAGTCGCTGTAGGCCCTGTACTGGTGGAGGGCGATGCGCCTATCGTGGTGCAGTCAATAACCAATACCGATATCGACGCGACGACTCGCCAGGTGGCACAACTGACGCAGGCGGGTTCCGAGCTGGTCCGCATCACCGTCAACAGCGAGGAGGCCGCCAGGGCCGTGCCGGCGATCCGTGAAAAACTGGATGACATGGGAGTGGCTACGCCTTTAATCGGCGACTTCCATTTCAACGGTCATAAACTGCTGGCTAACAACCCGGCCTGCGCAGAAGCGCTGGCCAAGTACCGCATCAACCCGGGTAATGTCGGCCGCGGTAAAAAACGCGATGAACAGTTTGCCACCATGATAGAAACCGCCTGCCGTTATGACAAACCGGTACGCATCGGCGTCAACTGGGGCAGCCTCGATCAGGAACTGGTGGTGCGTTTAATGGATGAAAACATCAAAAGCGCTGAGCCAGAAGAGTCACAGGCGGTTATTCACCGGGCAATGGTGGCGTCGGCCCTGGAAAGCGCGCAGCACGCCGAATCACTGGGTCTGGCGTCCAACAGGATCATTCTGTCTGTCAAGATGAGCGGCGTGCAGGATTTGATTGCGGTATACCAGTCGCTGGCGGAACGTTGTCAGTACGCGCTGCACCTCGGTCTGACCGAGGCAGGCATGGGCGCCAAAGGAATTGTCGCCTCCACCGC
>JBDNAP010000428.1:0-3985 GCA_039768325.1 Thiogranum sp. | reverse complement strand
GACCTCCGATCAGGGCGTTTATAGTATATTCCCGGCATGGACCCTCGGCTGTCACAAAGGTGCGCGTTGGAGTCACGCTGTACTGGTTACCCGTATCAGGATTCTGCCACGCTGATGGCACACCCGTACGGACAGCTTCCAGCGATTGCGCAGTCTTCATCCTGTCCACCTCATCCATCGTCTGCCCTATGGAACCGCCGATTGCCGCGCCTGCCATCGTGCCTGCGATGATCGCGGCAGTTCTCCAATCGTCATGTTTACCGCTGACCTGCGAACCCAGCAGGCCGCCCAATGCACCGCCAACTACCATTCCTGTCTGCTCCTGGCGCCCGTAGCTGGTGCAAGCGGCCAGCGCCAGTGCAGAACACAATGAAACAGTCCGGATCAGATTTCTGTTCATAGCCTGTATCTCCTGTGTAAAAAGACACCCCTATGAGTAAAGATACCCGAAGCGTGCTGAACGCCGGCTGAACGCGGCATAGGGACCCGCCACGAACATCGGTATGGTATTCCGGACATTCTTAAGAAGGTTGTGGCCCACCCTGTACCGCGTGGACTGCACCGAGTATCAGGCTTGTTAGCGAAGTCTGCAGGAAGTTTTACGCATCACTGGCCGTTCCTCAGTAGCACGGCGGAAACATACAACGCTCGCCGAGGTTCATCAGCTGCGCGGCGGTCTCGGCCAAAACGACCAACGTCGCCAGGACGGTGACCAGGATAACGGTGAAGCGGACCCCACGGCGCACCATTTGCGGCGTGCGCATGCGCAAGTTCACACCAAATTCTTTGTAGTCCAGGGTGCCAAGCTGACTGCGGCGCTGCACCAGACGCGAAAAATACCTGACCCACATCGGCACGACATCGTTAAACATGTAAGCGACGAAGAATGGCTCCAGAACAGCCTCGTCCACCGGCGCGCCGTGCCAACGCTCGTAGGCGAGACGAAACAGCTCGAATTCGGTAATGTCCAGCAGCGCCGCGGCATCCAGCACGGCATGGATGTCAGGGCGCAGCGCCTGGTCAAACGGCATGGCCTGTCACTCCTTACTTTATTCGGACCCTGGCGGTCGCCCAAAGGTTCAGCTGCCATCGCGACGGACTGTGAAGCTGTAGGTCTCGAATTCGTAATTTTATTTAAAACGGCACATTTGGCAGTCTTGACGCTCGCCGTCAGTTTACCCCAACCTGCGTCAGCAGGACGCACATCGTCATTCTATTGATTCACCTGCTGACCACCGTCGCAGAACTCCTCGGCCCAGGTCAGCCGACCTGGCATGTTACCGTTGGCGAACCCATTGCCGCGGGCTCATCCAGTTTTCGAGGTCTGCGCAGCTACGATTTCGAGACCCGCAGGTTTCATTGTCAGGTCACGCGGAGATTTTCAAACCCCATACTGCATACACAGGATCCGATAGCGCAGTCTCACCATAGTGCGGATCGTCCTCCGGTCGCGGCCAGCCGCGTGAAGAGAACGTATGCAGCCTGCCAAACCCCGCCTGCTGCAGCCACTGCGTGACCATGCCAACCCGCTCGAACTCATGCAATTCGCCCCAGACCTGAATTGCCTTGGTCGGGAACCAGCGATTGCTGAAGGTTTGCACAAAGACACCGCCCGGACGCAGGATGCGCAATACCTCGGAGAAGATATCGCGCGGCTGAATGAGGTATTCCACGGAAGCCGTACACACCACCGCGTCCAGACTGGCATCATCAAACGGCAGCCTGTGCAATTGATTCAGATCCTGCGTCAGCTGCGCTGTCGCCGCCCGATTGGCGACCAGTTCCTGCGCATTCAACCCGAGGACGTGCAGGTTTCGCGGTGAACAACCTTGCAGGTGAGAGTCATGACTCGCCATCAGATCGAGCACGTCAGCTTGTGCAGGGATCAGGCGCCGGTAGAGCGAATTCACTGTTTCCAGCGCGCGCGCATCCAGGTGTTGTACCAGTCGGGGACTGGCGTAAAACACTGGATCCCCCCGCTCGTCCATGCGCGACATCCCCTCGGCACTATCACCGAAATCGGCAGGCGTCCCGTCCGGCAATGGCGCCGCCAGGCCCGGATAGCGCACCAGGTCATCCAGCGGACTGGCGCAGCGCCCGCCCCGCCGGTCCGATCCGGCCAGCACGCGGTTCAAGCGGCATTGAACCAGTAAGGGAAACCGGGCGAGAGGGTGATTCAGATCCACGCGCATTGTCTGTGAATCCAGCGCTGTAATGCGGGCCGGCTCCAGCGCCTCGCGCAACACACCGTGGTTGCCATGAAAGAAACCCTGGGGATAAAAACGCCCGCAGCGTGGCTCGATCCCCAGGCCGGGACGATACTGGCGGTCGAAGCCGGATGGCGTTGTGGAAAACTGCCGCCCCGTGTTCCACCCATCCGTGAGCTCCCCGGCCGGTAATGCCGTTTGCACTCGATCACCAACGTGCATCCCGGTGATCTTCAGGCCAAGGTCTGCCGGCAGAAAATCCGCTTCCCGCCAGACACTGAATTTTTCGACGTGCATTTCGTCTTCATGCGTTGCACGACCGTCAGACCAGGTCAGTGTGAATGTCATGGCAGCCAGACCCTGGCGGTCCAGCGCCTTGTCTTGCTCCAGGTCCTGCATGCTGATGGCGTTCATGGATTTCTCCTTCCGATTCCGGTATTCCGTCGCTTCACCGCCCTGTGCACGGCGCGAGCACAATGCTCAAACCCGGCCTGCGGCCGTGCTCAAAGTGGGTCAGCCCCTTTAACCGAGCCCCCAAAAGGCTGTCTGCGACAATATCGACAATTGACCCAAAGCTATACAACATACTTGTACGTGTCAAATTTTTAATGTATAGTTTTTGCATAGTTTTTGTTCCGGGACATAGCTCATTGCTCCGACCGGCAACCCCGATAAGAGGAAATATCGAATGCAGGCACTCCTTCTGATCGCCCATGGCAGCCGCCGGGAAGCCTCCAACCAGGAGGTGCGTGAACTGGCCGCCAGACTTGAACAGATCGTCGGCGGCCGCTTCGATCGAGTTATACCCGCCTTCCTCGAACTGGCGGAACCCGATATTGCAACCGGTGTCGACCTGTGCGTGGAAAGCGGGGCCACCGCCGTCACCACGGTGCCCTACTTCCTCTCGGCCGGTCGGCACGTGGCGAGCGACATCCCCGCTGAACTGGACAAAGCAGCGCGCAAACATACGGCGCTAACACTTCTCCAGAGTGACTACCTGGGTAAACACGAATCCATACCGGAATTGCTGTTGGCGCTGGCCTTAGACAGCCTGGAAACTGGACCGAAACATGCCGTTGCATAAGCAAGAACTTCACCGGAGCCGGAGATGAAGACACCGGGCGTCAACCCTTACACTTACCTCGCCGAGGTCTCAAGCTCGATCGACACCCTGACACAACGCGATGAAATCGAGAAGGTCCTCGATGAAGTCGAGTACCTGTTTGAAGTCATCCCACCGGAACTGCAGGATCTCGCCGAACCGATTATCCAGACTTTGCGAAACAAACTCAGCAACCGCTCATAAACAGCCGCGGGAACGACGATTGCCAGGCGCTGCGGCTACTCAAGCCGGTTCCGGGTGTCGTCCAGCTGGCAGAGCCCCCCTCAGAGCGAGCCTCCAGCAACAACGGCCGGACCGATCCCTGAATCCAGGCCAACGCCGGCAAATGGCAGGAACTGAAAGCCTGAATTGTCCGTCAACCTGACAGGGATGTCGTCATTGAGGACAGCTTGTTTATTCAGGCCATTCTCAAAATGCCACTGATGGGATATCGCGACTCTGAGAACGATGCCCCCGGCTTTATCAATCAAAGCTCGATTGCCTCTGCCTCCATTACCTCACCCACAGCCGACTCGATCATGTGGCGCCCACGTGAGACTGTAGCGTTGAGGCGGGTATGCAATGCGGCGTCTTTCGCGTCGCGGCTTTCGCATTCGGTGCTGTACTGCTCAAATGAGCTCAGCAAGATGCCGTGGGCACTCACACTTTACAGTCG
>JBDNAP010000427.1:0-3565 GCA_039768325.1 Thiogranum sp. | reverse complement strand
TCTGAACAAGTCATCCCCGCGAAAGCGGTGATCCAGCAATCTACTGATTCTGGATATGGTGGCTTTCCGCTTTTGCGGGAAGGACAAGCTTGATCAGAGCTTCCCCTTAAGACAGGGACACTTGGATATCTGGACAAAGGAGCAGCATATGCGAATCAAGGCAATAAAATTAAGTACGGTTATTGTGGCATCCAGTTTACTGCTTGCCGGTACAGCCCATGCGATCGATATGGGCAAAATGATGAATCCCTCCAAGTGGATGGGCGGTAACAAAGATAATGATCGTTACGATGACTATCGTGGTGGTCCCGGCGGCTACGGCGGTGGTCCCGGTGGCTACGGCGGTGGTCCCGGCGGCTACGGCGGTGGTCCCGGCGGCTACGGCGGTGGTCCCGGTGGCTACGGCGGTCCGGGTGGCGGCTATAGGTAACAGTATTACCGAACGCCTGCTGACAACACAGGCATTCGCTTGACTGCGACCTGAGCCAGAGATGGTTCATCAGCTTCAAGAATTATAAGACCCCCCTGCTCGACAGGGGGCTCGCGTTTGCATCAGAGCTAAAAGGGTAGTTGAGTTGAAAATAATTGAGGAAAGTCCACGAGGAATACGTGTTCGGAAGTTGTAAAATCCAGTTCACTGCGATGCGCCCCAAGGCTGGTCAACCGCGAGACCGGTTGCTTAGATTCGTCGATCCCCCGTTACTACCGGGATCTGAACGTCAGCAATCATATTTAACTTGCCGTTCGTCGTTAGTTGGTGAATGGCGGTAGTTGGCCGACTATCCCCCTTGCCGGCCTCATGAATACTCGGTAGTCGGGCTGCTTTAAATGGCAGGTTACCGGCCCACGCCGGTCCTACAGTCGTGGCTTATATAAGCGATCATTGAAAGGGGAAAACCGACCCCAACTCAGAAGTATAGTGGTGTGGGAGGGGCTTGGTCAGATATCCTGGCCGCTACCCCGATTGGATGACGGCAAATATTGCTGTATTTTGTTGTCCTTAGTTCTAAATGCCTGGTTGGCCGGGAACAAACGCAAATGGGCGTCCCTATATTGCCCCGCAACTGACAGTGATCTAACCCCGTTCTTTAAGATTTAATGATCTTTGTCAATGTGTTCCACAGCCAAGGGGTGTATGGAAGTAATTGCCAGCGTATGAGGCGAATAGGGGAAATCGGGCAGGAGGAAATTCTGTTCTGTCTGCCAACAAACGGGAGCGGAGCAGCGAAACATGAATACGATTGTGAAGACGCTGCTGCACTGAGCATGTTGGCTGGCGAGCGTGGATGAGCCGGTCGTGCCACGCAACACCAATTTGGTTCGACTGAAGTGGAAAGCGAGCGTATTATTATTGGAATATCGAAGGTCGATTGGTGACTATACTGCGCAGAAATGATCTGGTGGCACTGGTATTCAGCGGCCTGTTTCTTAGTGCTGTCATTATTATTGCCTTGATCGCACTGGAAAGAATCGAGGCGCAAACCAGGGCCAATTCAAGAGAAGCTTTACAGACTGTTCTGGAAACCACTCAGAAAGCACTCCACATCTGGGTAGAGCAGCGCAGGCGCAACGTTCTCGAGTTAGCATCTCTGCCGGAAGTACGTGAACTGACACAGGCATTGCTATCTGAACCAAGTACGGGTGAGGCGCAGATCGAAAGCCCCCACTTGGAGAAGATCCGCCATTTTATGCGGCCGCACCTGAAGAAGTATTCAGACCAGGGCTTTTTTATAATTGGCCCGGAGATGATCAATATTGCCTCGATGCGGAATGAAAATATCGGCAAGCTGAATCTGATCTATCGACAACGACCTGAGCACATGGAACGCCTGTTCCAGGGCCATGTCACCTTTGTCCCGACCATCAAATCCGATGTTCCGCTGCGTGATAGCCAAGGAAAGCTCGTGCAGGACATGCCCACGATTTTTGTCGGCAGTCCGGTTCGCAATGAAAATGGAGAAGTTATCGCGGTCTTCGTTTTACGTATGGACCCGTATATTCATTTTATTCGCATTACCCAGCTCGGCCGTATCGGTCAGTCGGGTGAGACCTATGCCTTCGATAGGCAAGGTCGCCTGATTTCTGAAAGTCGCTTTGACAAGAAACTGAGAAGAATAGGACTGGTTAAGCCGGACGGTAAAGGGATACTTCAAATTCGCATCGAGGATCCGGCAGGCACCCTCATGGAAGGCTTTGCTACCAGGCCGCCTGAGGACAAGCAAGAACTTACCTTAATGGCCAAAAGTGCAGTTGCCGGCAGATCCGGATTCAGCGTGGATGGCTATAGAGACTATCGTGGCATTCGGGTGTTTGGTGCCTGGCTTTGGGACCGCAGCCTGGGTTTCGGCCTGACTACGGAAATTGATGAAGATGAAGCTTTGCAGCCATTTTATGCGACTCGATTGGTCATTCTCTCTGTGCTGGGAGTGACGGTGATTCTCTCGTTTGCACTCTCTTCGGGTCTAATCTGGGTGCGTAGACAATCAGAACGATCGCTGGAAAAAGCCTATATTGAGCTTGAGGTCCGGGTCGACGAGCGAACCATGGCGTTAAAAAATGCGAGAGACGAACTCGAAGTCGCCAACAGAAAACTAGCGGTTCTAGCGACCACAGATCCTCTTACCGGCCTGGCGAACCGAAGGCGCTTTGATCAGCATCTAGAAAAAGAGTGGTCACGCTGCAAACGCTATGGCCGGCCACTGTCGATCATTATGCTGGATATCGACCACTTCAAGGCTTACAACGACAGGTATGGCCATCCGGCGGGTGACGACTGCCTGAAAAGAATCAGCATCGTATTAAGGGAGCAGCATATCGCTTCACGCCCAGGCGATATGGTTGCACGCTATGGGGGTGAGGAATTCATTGTACTCTTGAGCGGTACGCCGAATCAGCAGGCAATGTACATTGCTGAACACATAAGAGCCATGATCCGGAAACAGCGAATACCTCACGAGGCAAGTGGTGTTGCCAAGACAGGATTCGTCACCGCAAGCATTGGGGTGGGAACGGAGGTTGACTGTTCGCAATCCACGCAGAATACCCTGATAGACAACGCAGATCAGGCACTATATTGGGCAAAGGCAGAGGGACGTAATCGAGTGATATCCTATGAGAATTCCAGACAGCAATCTGCAAATATAAGGTTGCTACAATAGTCAGAGAAAGGCCAGTTCAGCATCAACGGTAGCTCAAATGACAGCTTCGGTCACCGTTCTTCTGTGCGCTGTAGGTCCGGTTCTGGCCGGTTAAAGAAGTGCCAGCACCCGTATCAGCGGAGTCTCCCGTAGCCGGGTGATCGTGATCATTTTCACGATTGTTACCAAACCATGATTGCACGCCTTCGGCAAAATACTCGAACCGATTTGTGGCAGCGTATTTGTTTTTCCATAAGCCAGCGGCCATGGCTTTTTCGTAGGCTTTCTGGAGGCGGGTATCGAATGTAGGGTCGATATTAGCCATGCCACGTAGGTGGATGTTGTGGGCAAACTCATGAATGAGAATGTTTTCATCGGCGTAAGGATCACCGGGGTAACCGAGAAGATTTTCTTCACCACAGGTGCAG
>JBDNAP010000426.1:0-3014 GCA_039768325.1 Thiogranum sp. | reverse complement strand
GTGACAGTCGGTGTACTGGGTGACCTCAAGCACAGTCTGATACGTATCGCAGCACTGACCACGCCACACCAGGGGCATGTGATGCGTCCCTTGCGCGAAGCGCTCATCGAGGATATGAATCGGTACAGCGAATATAACGGGTTTCCGATCAACCCGCTGAAAATCATCTGGGATCTGCGCACGGTGCTGGGGCTCGATGACCTGGTGGTCTGCGACGTCGGGGCGCATAAAATGTGGATGGCTCGTATGTCCCGCTGTGAACTACCCAACACCTGCATTATTTCCAATGGATTCGCCAGCATGGAGATTGCAGTGCCGGGCGCCATAGCGGCCAGAATGGTATTGCCGGACCGGGCTGTGGTCGCTGTTACCGGCGATGCTGGGTTCATGATGAATTCTCAAGAAATCGAAACCGCCATGCGCTTGCAGGTTCCGGTTGTGATTTTGATCTGCAACGATGCCGGTTACGGTCTGATCGAGTGGAAGCAGATGCATCAGTTTCAGAGCTCCTCTCACGTCGATTTCACCAATCCGGATTTTGTCAAATATGCAGAATCTTTTGGCGCAGCCGGTTACCGGATCACCGGTCCGGGGCAGTTGCAGGGTATACTTAAGAAAGCGCTGGCGCAGCCGACCGTAAGTATTATCGATTGCCCGGTGGACTACAGCGAGAATCTTAAACTGACAGAGCAACTGGGCAACCTGGTCTGCCCGATTTAGACGAAAATGCCGAAAACCGCAAACGCCAAGAAGCTTCAGCATGAACCTAACAGAACGTTGCGTCTGCTGAGCTATAACATTCAGATCGGTATCAAAACGCGGCGCTATGGACAGTATTTGACGCATAGCTGGAAACATCTGCTGCACCATCCACAACGTTTCGCCAACCTGGATAATATCGCTCAGTTGATGAGTGAGTATGATGTGGTCGGCGTGCAGGAAGCCGATGCCGGCAGTGCACGTAGTGGTTTTGTCAATATTACCCAGTATCTGGCAGCCAACGCAGGATTCCCGTATTGGGATGACCAGACAAATCGTCGCATTGGACGTTTCGCCCAGCACAGCCTGGGTGTGTTGAGCCGCTATAAACCAAGTGGCATTACCGAGCACAAACTGCCGGGGCGTATCCCTGGCCGTGGTGCCATGGCCGTGCGCTATGGTGATGGCGAAGAGTCGCTGGTGGTGCTGGTCGTGCACCTGGCCTTGAGCCGTCGCGGCCGTATGAGTCAGCTGGACTATATCGGTGACCTGGTAAATGATTACCGTCACGTGGTATTAATGGGTGATATGAACTGTCGATCTGAAAGTGAAGAAATGGAATTACTTGTCAATAAAACCCTCATGACAGAACCGCTGCACGGTCTGCACACCTTTCCCAGCTGGCGGCCAAAGCGCAATATTGATCACATCCTGGTAACGCCAACTGTCGAAGTTGAACGTGCCGAGGTGTTGGACTACCCCTTGTCAGACCACCTGCCGATTTCGATGGAAATTGTGCTGCCGGCAAGTGTCGAACTCAACTAGTCGTGCTGTGTCACGACGATGTTGACCGCTTATCGGATTGCCGAAACCGTTATCAGCGTATGGATGCCTGGCTAAGAGACACGCCGCGTGGATACTGACAATAATATGCCTGAGACCGAGCATTGGAAGAAGAAATATTTTGACCAGCTCGGGGAATTCGAGCGTGAGCAGAAGCAATGGCATGAGTCCGAAGAACTGCTGTGTAAAACTGTCTCCCGACTGACGCTGGCCGCCGATGGGCTGAATGAGGAACTGGACCGGCAATTTCGCGATCTGCGAATTGCCGTTCGCGACCGCGTCAGTACCGCACAGCTCCGTTCCTGTGTCGATGATATTTCAAGCACGCTGCTTAAACTGGACAAGCACACCGACACCTCCGCTGAACAAGCAACGCCGGTGGCGGATTCAACGTCGAAATCGGGATTGATGCAACGTTTGTTCGGTGCACCGGACAAGACGCCGGGCGATGAAAAGGTTCGGCCTGCTGCAAGAACCGATAAAGGGGAAATTACCCAACAAGCGCGGCAGAAAACAGAAGGGGTGCGTGAAATACTGATCCAGTTACTGGAAAGGCTGTCATTACCGAACGAGTTTATTGAAAAGCTGGGAGCGATTCGGGAGCAGATCGAAAAAATGGGGGCGGGGCAATCATGGGACCGGATTGTCGAACAGATCGCCGAGCTCATTCAGACGATTCGTATTAAGACCCAGAAAGAAAAGCAGGGCATAGAGGATTTTCTACTGCAGCTCACCGAACGATTGCAGGAAGTGGATCGCCAGTTACAAGGCAGCGGGCAATATTACGACGAGTCACTGCAGGCAGGTGAAAGGCTGGATAGCGCGGTAAAGCGGGAAATAAGCGGTATTGAAAGCAGCGTTCGAGATGCAAGCGACATGGGTCAGCTCAGGCAGCTTGTACAGACGCATATCGAATCCGTGCTGACGCAGATGGAAAAGCACCGTCAGCTCGAGCAGCACCGCCACGAGCAGTCAAAATCCCTGATAGCGAATATGAGTGAGCGCTTACAGGATTTGGAGAGTGAGTCGCAAGAGTTACGTTCCCGTGTGCAGGAGGAGCGTAACCAGGCAATGACCGATGTCTTAACCGGTATCCCGAATCGGCTGGCTTATGAGCAGCGTCTGGAACAGGAAATCGCCCGTTATAAACGGTTCGCCATACCGCTGGTGATGGCGGTGTGGGATATCGACCATTTTAAAAACGTCAATGACAGTTTCGGGCACCGGTCCGGTGATAAAGTGTTACGCACCATTGCGCGCGTGCTGGCAGCCGGCATACGGAAAACAGATTTTGTCGCACGCTATGGTGGTGAAGAATTTGTGCAACTGATGACGGGATCTTCTCTGCAGGAGTGTTTACCGACAGCGGAAAAGTTGCGCACAGCGGTTGAATCCACCGGCTTTCACTTCCGTGATCAGGCGGTCACAATCACCGCATCCTGCGGCCTTGCCGAGTACCAGGATGGTGACAG
>JBDNAP010000425.1:0-4404 GCA_039768325.1 Thiogranum sp. | reverse complement strand
GGCCGTGCGCCCTACTACCATGTGTACGATATCAATGGCAACGCCATCGAGGTGTTTGAGAACCCGTATCTGGCGCAGGAGTTCAATATCGGCCCCCAGATGGCGGTGTTGCTTTCAGACAAAGCAGTCACGGTGCTCATCGGCGGCATGGCAGGTCCGAAGATGAAGGATGTGATGGACGCCCGGGGCATTCGCTTTGTGCGCCGCAAGGGCGCTGTGCAGAACGTGATCGATGAGCTGAGGGAGTAACAGCCTGTGCGCTACCTCCTGCTTACTATTCTGCTGTTGGCAGGGCCTGCGCTGGGTCTGGATGGCACGGCCATCCTGAAACAGGTGGACAGAAACCTTGCGCCTGAATCCTTCGAGATGTACCGCAAGCTCGTGAACATTGAGCCCGATGGCAGGCGCAAGGAATACGTGCTGTATACGGCCAAGAAAGGCCGTGATCAGGTATTGGCACTGTTTCTCGAGCCGGCCAGCGACGAGGGACGTACGACACTGCGGGTGGCCGACAATATGTGGCTTTACATCCCCGACGTCGGCAAGCCACTGCGTATTACCAGCCTGCAGTCGGTGGTCGGAGGTATCTTCAATAACTCCGACCTCATGCGCCTGGAGTTCAGCGTCGAATACGATGTGGAATCGATACAGGAGGAAGGTGACGTTTATATCCTGTCGCTCAAGGCAAAAACTGAATTCGTGGCCTACGATCGTCTCAAGATGCAGGTGGAAAAACAGAATCTATTACCGGTGACCATCGAGGCCTATGCCGCCAGCGGTCTGCTGATCAAGACCCTGCGCTACAAGGATGTCAAAGACTTTGGGGATGGGCTGGTGCGCCCAGGGGTAATGGAGACGGACAGTCCGCTCTATGTCGGCTACAAGTCAGTCATTCTGTTCGGTAAGATCCAGAAAAGGGATTTTGCCGACGAGGTTTTCACGCTTAACTACATGCCGCGTATCAAAGAGCTGCGGTGAAATGGAGAGCTGTAGCCCGGGCTTTTGCGGCGCTCAGCGTTGGTGTTCTGGTCTCCTCTGAAGTGCGCGCACAGGATGAAGAGTACAGTTTTGACGTCTCCGGTTACGAAAAGAAGGCCTTTGAGTTGCGAGGTTATGCAGAGGGCCAGATAGAGCACCTGCAATTCAATCGCAGTGGTGCGCTTTATCAATTGAACTTCTTCGAGGAGTACCCCAAGCGGCGTAAGTCGGATCAGCGCTATACCGGTACCCTGGAGCTTGAGGGCCGTTATAACAGGGACATACTGACGGCGTCGTTTCGCACCCACTCCGAGATAGTGGAAAACTGGTTTGGTACACAACATGATAACCGCTTCTATGAGGCCCTGTTATCCATCCAGCCCAGTCCCGGCCTGACGCTTGAGCTCGGCAAGAAGGCCTACCGCTGGGGTACCGGTATTGCCTGGAACCCGGTCGCCTTCGTTGAGCGGGCCAAGGACGCCGGGGACCCGGATGTTTCGCGCGAGGGCTTCTGGGTGATCTCCGCCGATTGGATCCGGACCTTTGACGGCCCCTTGCAGACGGTGGCATTCACCCCGCTGTTGTTGCCCACTAATCAGGGTCTGAATTCGGGGTTCGGGGAACAGGGACACCTCAATCCGGCCGCAAAACTGTACCTCCTGTATCGCGATATCGACATCGATTTCATGTATCTCGGTGAGGGAAGTCGCAGCCGGCGCTACGGTATGGATTTTTCCGCCAGCCTGGCCGCAAACTTCGAGATCCACGGCGAGTTTGCCTATTTAACCGATGTGAGGCAAAGGCGCGCCACGCCCGACGTCAGCAGGACAAGTGACGAAATAGCCTACCTCTTCGGTCTGCGTTACCGGACCCAGGAGGATGTGTTTTTCGTTGTAGAATATTACTACAACGGTGAAGGAACCACGCAGGCGCAGCAACGCGCCTTTTTTCGGCGTGTCCATGCAGCCTGGGATGCCTTGCCCGATGCCAGTGGCTTCAGTAATCTGCCAACCTCAGAGGATGCCCTGGAACGGGGACCCTTCACCCGACCCAATCCCATGCAGCACTACATGAATCTCGGGGTCGCCTGGGACGAGCCCCATGACATCCTGTACTTTACACCCGGCATCCAGGCGCTCGTGAACCTCGACGACCACAGTCTATCCCTCACGCCTCAATTTCTCTACAGCGGGATTGATGACCTGGAATTTCGTTTTCGCACGGTTATTCCCTTAGGTGACGACCTCGACGAATATGGCGAGAAACAGAATGAATACCGCGTCGAGCTTAGAGTACGCTGGTACTTCTGAGGCATCGCATTACCGCTGTGCCGTCCCCGTGACCCTCATCAGGTGTGGGGGCTGCAGGGGGAATGGGATTCGATTTACAATCATTTAATGTATATTGGCAGTGAAAGGCCTATTGGTCATAATCGATAACGATCGCTGGCGTCGAGAGCATGATAGCTGACTTTCGGATTCCCTGTCGGGGTTTAGCGATACTTGAAATGGAGATGGATCGGAGGGCAAGGGTATGAAGCTTAGCATCAAAGCATGGCTTGCACTCTTCGCGATCGGTGCGATTCTCTTTATTGGCCTCGGTGCGACCACGATCGTGGGCTGGGAGTATTCGAACAGTGCTGCATTCTGCTCTGAAACCTGCCACACGGCACACCCGGAGGAGCCGACCGCCTATGCGAGTTCCGTGCACGCCAATGTCGCGTGCGTAGAGTGCCACCTGGGGCGGGTGTCGACGCTGCAGGCCCTGCTGATCAAGGCCACCCACATGCGTCATGTATGGGCGATGGCGAGGGGCTTCGAGCGTCCCATGACCTCGTACTCCATGCGCACGTCGAGTGACTCCTGTGAACGCTGTCACTCGCCTGGCTCCTTGCACCAGGATTCCTATCTTATCAAGACCCATTACTCCCTGGACGAGAATAACACCGAGACCAAAACACACCTGCTGCTGCATACCGGCGGCAGTTCGCTCCTTACGGGGCAGGGTCAAGGGATACATTGGCATATCCACAACCAGGTGCGATTTATCGCCACCGATCCCCTCAAACAGACAATTCTGTGGGTAGAAGTGACCGACCCCGACGGGCGCACTGTCACGTACGAAGACGAGGTACAACCGCTTAGCCCGGTGCGGATCGCGAAGGCACCCAAGCATACAATGGATTGTCTGGACTGCCACAACCGTGTCGGCCATCCTTTCAACGACCCGGAGGAAGAACTGGACCAGGCCATCGCCCAGGGATTACTCGACCGGCAGCTGCCCTTCGTGAAGGCCAAAGCGATGGATCTGCTGACCCGCGCGTTCGTTACCGAGGAAGACGCCGATCTACTGGTCGAGCAGGTCCGCGCGGAGTATGAAAGAGACTACGCTTGGATCGCCGCGACGCGGTCAGAATCCATTGTCCAGGCAGAAGAGTTCATGAAAGGAATCCAGAAGCAGTTCATGGCAGATCTGATGCGGCGCCAGCGGTTCGATGCGGGACCAATCTCCTGGATGTCATTTCCCGACAACGGCGGACACAAGAACTTTGCGGGCTGTTTCCGTTGCCATGACGGCAAACACCGGACGGCCGAAGGTGATGCCATTCGGCTGGATTGCAATCTCTGCCATAACATTCCGGTGATCGTCCGCGAAGGGGAACCGCCGCCCGATGTGCTTGCTCTGAGTGACGTACCCCAGCCTGACAGTCATGGCCAGGCCAGCTTCATTCTCGAGCATTCGTCTCTCATCGATGAGAGCTGCGAGAGTTGCCACGGGGAGATCGACTTTGGCAGCGATGGACAATCCTTCTGCTCGAATCCGGCCTGCCACGGCAGGAACTGGCCCAATCTAGAGGCGCGCACCGACTAGACATCATGTTTTGACCTGCCCTCTCAATTATGGCTCTGTGTTTAGGTGTTCCCATCTCAACATAACCCACGTACGTTGAGATGGGCAGGTCAAAACATGATGTATAGCTGGGCATTCAGCCAGGCCACATGTCTGCTCGAATAGTCGAGCTGGACAGCCTCAGTGCGCACCGGTCATGGAAATCATCAGTCTATTGTTGTTACCCAACGGCAGGTGAGTAAGCAGCCGAACGACGAGCAAAGGCTCTTGGGGAAGCAGTGCCCGAGTATGTGCATCAATGTAAAAAGAGATGCGCAGATGGTCGCGTCGCCGGCAAACGCCGTTTACAGGTGATTGCTCGTTACACGTGGCAGTCCCGACAGCTCTCACTCGGACCGCTGGGTTTACTCTCTTCCTTCAGTTTTTGATGGCAGCCTTGGCATAGTGAGTGAAAAGCATCCTCTGCCTTGGAAACAGCTGGCGAAGATTCACCTCGTCGTCTTACCTCGACCTTCTTGATCCTGGCCACTCGGTAATGGACGGCTATGTGGCAATCGTGGCACGCAGAAATCGGTG
>JBDNAP010000424.1:0-8165 GCA_039768325.1 Thiogranum sp. | reverse complement strand
GGCAGCAGTCAGTGCGGATCAGAATGTCGTCCCGGAGAATTTCGCACACAAGACAGGGCCCGGCATTGAAATAGACGCACTGGAGTTACGTGCCATCAAGCGACGCTTCATGGCGCTTAACAAAGATCGACTGCGCCGTGTTCAGGAATGTCTGAACACGCGTCAGCGTGTATTTATCCGGCTGCTACCACTATTGTTTCATATCAATCATCCAATGCTGCCGGGCTATCTGTCCAATAAGACACCTTGCGGTGTTTGCGACTATTCGCCCGGTAAACGCTGTATTCAATCGGCACGCAAACTGGCAAAGAGTTTCAGTTACCAGCGCCGTGCTCAGCGCCGCTACTCGATTCACGCGCTGTACCTGATGGGCAGTACCGGTACGATTGCATACTCCAAATCCAGTGACTTTGATGTCTGGATCTGTCATCGGCCCGGGCTGTCCGAAAAGGATATTGCAGCGCTGCAGGAAAAAGCCGATGCCATCAAATACTGGGCGGAAACACTGGGCCTGGAAGTCCATTTTTTCCTGATGGACGATTCATCTTTTCGTGCCAGGCAACACCAGCAACTTTCCAATGAAAACGCCGGCAGCTGCCAGCATCATCTGTTGCTTGACGAGTTTTACCGCACTGGCCTGCTGGTCGCCGGGCGTTACCCGGTGTGGTGGCTGGTGCCACCAGCGTATGAAAACCGTTACCATGACTACGTTGAAAAACTCATTGTGAGCCGCTTTATCAAGGCCAACGATATTGTAGATTTCGGTGGCTTGTCCCACTTGCCCAGCGAAGAATTTTTCGGCGCCACATTATGGCAGCTCTACAAGGCAGTTGACTCTCCCTATAAATCCATCATCAAGATCCTGTTGATGGAAGCATACGCCAATCAATACCCGGACATCGAAATACTGGCTATACGCTTCAAGACAATGGTTCACAATGGTGGCGTGCAGCTGGATCGTCTTGACCCCTACGTCATGATGTGCAACACGGTTGAAGAATATCTGTTTTCACGCAGAGAGCTTGAGCGCCTCGATCTGGCCCGACGATGCTTTTACTTCAAAGTCAACGAAGCCATGAGCAAACCCGCCCGGGGTCGCAGGCTAGGCTGGCGCCGGAGAGCCATTCGGGATTTGGTTGACACCTGGGGCTGGAGCAGAAAAAAGCTGTCGATGCTGGACCAGCGCAAGCAATGGAAGATCAAGCGTGTACTCGAAGAGCGCCGGATACTGGTGGGCGAACTGACGCTCAGCTATCGGGCGCTATCGCGGTTTGGGCGTGAACACAATAACAAACACGCCATTAATTCCGATGATCTTAATCTCCTGGGTCGTAAGCTTTACGTCGCATTCGAACGCAAGGCCGGTAAAGTTGAAATGATCAACCCGGGTGTATCGAAGGATCTGTCTGAGGAGAGGTTGTCTCTGCATCAATTCAGAGAACGGGGGCAACGCGGCTGGGCAATATACAGAGGCAATGTATTAATAAGGGATACAGATAGACATACTCCCCTGAAACGCACAGCCAGCCTGCTGGAATTGCTGGTCTGGTGCCATTTCAATGGCCTCATCAACCGTAACCCGACGTCCATCAGTGTACAACCTCCGGACAACAGTCTCAGGCAGTGGGAGTTACGTTGTGTACTCGATTGCCTGCAACAGATGTTTCCCAAAGGGGAAATACCCGGAAACGACTTGCAGTCTCTGGCTGAACAGGCCACGGTGCGTCAGGCCGGTCTTTTTATAAATCTGGCCAGGGATCCCATGTCGAAACTAAGCCGCAACGGCATGCAACTGATCAGCGAACGCATCGACCCGCTGAGTTACGGCAGCCAATGGGAAAATCTTGCTGTCGATTTCGAAATCGTAAAAGTGACGTCCTGGGGCGAGGTGCTGACCTACCGCTATACCGGTTGTACTGCATTGTTAGACTGCCTGTGCGATTACTTCGCCTGGTCACCGGTCGATTCGGGTACGGTGCCGCCGCCGCTACCCTGCTTCAGCTTTTCATCATCACGCGGCCCGATTATCGCCCGCCGGCTGCAACAGCTGTTTAGCGAGCTTACAGAGTATTTCTATTACAACTACTGGCGGAGACACGCCCGTTATGCACTTCGGATCGGACAGAACTACTATGTGCTGAAGTGTGAACACAACATTCCACGTTATCAGGAACTGGAATCGGAGATCGCTCTGTTGAATCATCTTGGTCAGCCACAGGCCGCATTCAGTCCCGTCCGCATCGACAAGCAGGCGATCGACAACTCACCGCTGACACTGATAGTGGAGAAAAACCGGCAAGGCGTGGTACAGCTTTTCTACCAGATAAACAGTGGCTGCGCCCAAGTCTATATACTCGATGAACGCGGCTCATTATTTCATCAGCGTCTTGCTTTTCACGACCAGCAAACACTGCTCGGTCAGTTTCAGCAGTTTCTGGAACTGGTGTGTTACCGGCTTAACAATATGAACATACCTAACAGCCTGTCCGCCAATATGGAGATTCAGTGTTTTCAGATCGCTCGTAACAGCCTGGAGGAGTACGTACTGCTCCCCGTAAAGGCGAAACCTGAAGCGGAGACACGCAGCTACTATGGTGTTCAGGTTATCGGCAGCCTGGATGACGAGAGCCACGGTTCGCTCAGTATCTTTTGCGATGAGCGTGAGTTCTCAGCGCTGGAATTTGGTGATCAGATTTTTCAAAGGGTCGCTGAACATATCTCTGCCGAAAAAATCGACGGACGGGCTAATCGGATATACGTTACCGACATCGAAGTCAATCCCGCCATGCTTGGAACTGATTGTGTCAACGGTGTGCAGTCGATTCATTTCCTGAACTACAAAAAACGTATTGAAAGCCTGCTGGATGAAGCCCTTCAGGACATATCGGCATAGTGTATGTGTTGTATGGATTGACGATTTCAGCAAACCGCTTACGCGCAGCCCGCTGCTTCCTCCGGAAACTGTGGCGCCGGTGTGATAGTTTTCGACCGTAATGCTGTCCGGAGATCACCGCTACTCCGCGGTACGCACCTGCTCCAGGATTCTCTGTAAATCCGATTCCCAGCGATCGAAATTCGTCAGCAAATCAGCGCCTGAATAGAAGGGACGCAGATGCTTGAAGCTGGATGACAGTAATATTGTTTCATCGTTTTCGGCGAAAATTGCTATTTTAAGCGGCAAATACGCGATCAGTTCGGGGTACTGGTTACTGAGCTTGCGAATTTCTTCCAGCTCACCGAAAAACACCACCCTGTATTTATCTGTCTTGTATCCAGACCTGGTTAAACCGATATCGATACGTTGTACGCGGGAAACCCGATAACCGCTTTCCCGAATCGTCTGCTGCAGAACAGTCATGGCTTCCGGAAACGACAGCTGTGAGCGCACCATAAGCAGGTCCTCTGCTGCCAGAGCGGGCGACAACAGCAAAAGCAGCATAGCCATATACTTTTTCACAGTGTCGCCTCCTCCATGATCTCTTCATAGAGGTCGTGCATCTGCTGACAGGCCTTATCCAGTGCCTGGTTATTGAATAGCTGGCTGAGGTTTTTCGGATTGATACTCATTACCTGCACGCCGTGCCCGGTCTCAAGCAGGGTAATACGACAGGGCAGAAACAGGCCCACTCTCGGGTCTATCGCCAACGCCTCGTCAAGAAAAGAAAAATTACAGAAGTACAATATTATTCTACGCGCATTCTCTTCACCCTCGGCGGCCAGGCCCTGTTCAAAGAATTGTTCACGAATGACACGGAAATTACGCCCCACCACAGCCTGTTTGAGGTTTTCCAGTGTTTGCTGGAGATCATACGAAGATTCAAACTGGATGACCGGCTGCAGCACGGCTGCTTGCGCCGGCTCGCTGCCGGTGTTCAGCTGGCGCAGATAGACGACCAGATCGTCGGCATCCCTTTCCTCCAGTCCCAGCGCTTCAATGGATGGCATGGGCGTTCCTTCACGCCCGCGCAGCAGGGTCGCTTTCAGCATGGCGTCACTGACCGATGCCTGAAAGCCCGGATTGTCCAGCGCAGGCGCTTCCACCGGAACGTCTCTGGGACGTGAAAAGGTCACCCCCGTACCAACGCCACCCTGCCCTTTATTACCGTGACAGGTGGCGCAATAACTGGCAAACAACGTTTCGCCTCGCTCGGGTTGCCCGTTCAACGTTTCAATGGGATATATCGGTCCATCGCTATCAGCCCAGCTGCGAATGTGTCCGATGATGGCACTGACCTGGGCGCCACTGAAACCAGGGAAGGCCGGCATCACGCGCCCCGGGCGTCCTTCGCGCAGGGTTACACGCAAGTAGTCGTCACTGGCCACAGCGAGAAAATCTTTAAGATTTAACGGAATTCCAACACCGCCATCACCTTCCAGGCCATGGCAAACAGCACAGTTACGCTGGTACAACAAGGCACCATCTACCGCCTCTGCCAGTGCGGCCGGCGACAACAGAGTGGCAAGGACGACGCCAAAAAAAGCTGGTATACGCATTAGCACATAAGCATTTTCTCATATACTAGATCTGTGTACTTTGACCTGTATCAAACTTCACCGACAATCGGGTTTATCCACCACGGCTTCCCGGGCAGCGAAATGGGCGTCCGAAAACTCACCCACATCGGCCTTACAACGTCATTCGAGCCGCCGCACAATCCAGTTGCGCAGACTTTCCGTTTGCGCCACACACAGACCGTGGGCCATCGGATAACGGTGAAACTCGACCTTATAACCCTGCGATTCCATCATGTCACGGGAGCGTTCCGCCACGGTAAATGAGACCACCGGATCCTGGTCACCGTGATCCATGCGAATGACCAGACTGGCGGGATCCGCGCACTTTTCCGCCGCCAGCAACTCCGCCAGCGGCAGATAGCTTGACAAGGCCAACACGCCGGCCAGCGCCCCACGATAACGTAATGCCGTATGCAGGGCGACGGCACCGCCCTGTGAGAAACCCGCCAACAGGATTCTGTCGCTGCGGATGCCCCGCTGCTGTTCGCGCCTGATCAAGTCAACAACAAACTGATGCGCCTGTTCGATGCCCAGCCTGTCCTCACCAGCCCCGACGCCAAGCGTGTAGATATCGTACCAGGCTCGCATGACCATGCCACCATTGAGAGTGACCGGACGCCGCGGGGCGTGGGGCAGGATAAAACGTGCGCTCAGTTTATCGGCCAGTCCCCACTGCTGAACCAGCGGTTCAAAATCGTGTCCATCAGCACCCAGACCGTGCAACCAGATCACCGCGCAGCTGGGTGGCCCTGCAGGCTCAATTTCCAACAAATCCAATCCCATTTCTTCATTCATGCGAATATAGTAACTGGCCGACTGACCAAGCGATACAAGTGCCAGGCAGGTGGTCAGGGACGGCACGGAAATTTCTGCCGTGTAGTCCGCATGCAACGCTGGCACTTCCATCGTGTTAACAGGCCCTGGTAGGTATTACTGGTGAACGCGCGCGTCCGCCCATCGGTCAGTTAAAGTCCATCAGCACCCTGGTGAGAGCACACCTGATTTGGGCTTTTCGCTCCAGCTTCGTATACTCGCCCTAATCACGCGACCAGGAATCTGTTATGAAACCCTGTTGGGCACGATACCTCCTCTGGCTGATAATCGCCCTGGCGGGCGCCACAGCCATGCTGTCCGGCTGTGGGCAGGACGGTAACCTCTATCTCCCGGACAAGGATCAGCCAAAGGATCAGGACGACTAGTGCAATGTACCGTATTAAATGTACCTGTCAGAGCCCCACAAATGGGTCACAGCACCAACAGCAGGTGCTTTATGCGAGGCGCAGCTCGCTGGCAATGGTGAGTTCCCTTATCAAGAGCTGCAACGCGGCGCTGGGCCATCAGCGTTGTTGCATTGGCTTGACGTAGCGCCCACTATGCCTGCACCAACGCGCATAGCAGCTGGCCGCTTAGCATCTTGCTGATATGTGCATTCATTAGGGGACAGTACGCTAGGTCCAGTTAATAGCATGGATTTCTTTGACTATCACAATGACCGTCTATTTGCGGAACTGGTCGATTTAGAGGAACTTGCCGCCACCTACGGCACACCGCTCTATGTGTACTCCCGTGCCACACTGGAACGACACTGGAAGGCGTTCGACCAGGCACTGGGCGAACACATGCATCTGGTCTGCTACGCGGTCAAGGCCAATTCCAATATCGCAGTGCTGGCGCTGCTGGCCAGGCTGGGCTCGGGCTTTGACATCGTCTCCGCCGGTGAACTGGCGCGTGTCTTACACGCCGGCGGCGACCCTTCCAGGGTGGTTTTTTCCGGTGTCGGAAAAACGCTCGTGGAAATGGAACAGGCACTCGAAGCCGGCATCCGCTGTTTCAATGTTGAGTCATCCGCTGAGTTGAACCGCCTCAACGAGGTCGCCACGACCCACGGGGTCGTGGCGCCGGTATCACTGCGTGTAAACCCGGACGTGGATGCAAACACCCACCCGTATATTTCCACCGGCCTCAAGCAAAATAAATTCGGCATCCCGGTTGAATACGCCCTGGATGTCTATCAACAGGCCGCCGATGCCGGGCACCTCAGGATCGAAGGCGTGGATTGCCACATCGGTTCCCAGCTCACAGAGATCTCGCCCTTTGTCGACGCCCTTGACCGGGTTCTGGAACTGGTGCAACACATTGAAGATCGGGGGATTGAGATTCATCACCTCGATCTGGGCGGCGGTCTCGGTGTGCGCTACCAGAACGAGCATCCGCCGTCACCTCAACAGTACGTGCGGCCGCTGATGGCACGCCTGGCAAAGACCAGCAAGGAAATACTCATTGAACCCGGACGTGCCATAGCTGCCAATGCCGGTATCCTGCTGACCGAGGTGCAGTACCTGAAGGAAAGTGAAGACAAGAACTTCGCCATCGTTGACGCCGCCATGAATGACCTGATCCGCCCTGCGCTGTACAGCGCCTGGCAGGACATTATTGCCGTCGCTCCTCGCCCACAGCCCGGCACACGCTATGACGTTGTCGGCCCGGTCTGCGAGACCGGTGATTTTCTGGGCAAGCAGCGGGAACTGTCTATCCGGCAGGGTGATCTGCTGGCGGTACGATCAGCCGGTGCCTATGGCTTCACCATGAGTTCCAACTACAACAGCCGGCCGCGTGCTGCCGAAATCCTGGTTGATGGCGAACAGGCACATCTGATTCGCCGGCGCGAGACCCTGGAAGAGCTGTTTTCTCAGGAATATCTTCCCGATTTCTAGCCTCCAGTCAGCAGTGAAGACTCATTTTGTGAATTGAATCACAATTCAAGGGCATGGCCCAAACAGCCGCTTAATAGAGTTCCATATTAAGAGGTGAGTCATGTCTGAATACTCGAATTATTTCAATACGGCTGCTTTTGTTTCTGTCAGTGTCCTGCTGGTCGCCTGTGGCGGCGGCGGAGGCAGTGGCGATGGCGGCAACGTCACTACCAGCAGTGCACCGGTAACCATCAGCGCCGCCAATGCCGAAGAGGTTGCCGCGGCGTCCTATAAAACCACAGCCGGTCTTGAAGGCGGCAGTAGCGGGGCTACAGGATTTTTGACCGGTGCGGTCACACAGACTGCTTCCCCTGGCATCGACCTGGTCGATGTCCTGATTTCAAAGGCCAAAACGTTGCCACAACTCGCCTCGGCTAACCCAGCAGCATCGCTGACCGGTGTGGTTGTGTCAGAGACCATAGCCTGTACCAACAGCGGCTCGATCACCATTACATTTGACGATACTGACAATGACCAGCAGCTGTCGACCGGCGATTCGATGAGCTTCAACGCCAGCAATTGTTCAGAAGACGGCATGATCATGAATGGCAGCGTCAGCATGAACGGCGTCAATGTCAGCGGCGATCCCCTGTCGCCTCCCTACAGCATGCAGCTCACCATCCAGGCGAATAATTTCACCGTCACGGAAAGCGTGGAGTCGGTTGCGCTCAACGGCAGCATGACGATGGCTGAATCGACCAGTGATGGGGTTTCATACACACACTCAATTACCGGCAGCAGCATCCAGGTCACCGAGGGTGGTGTGAGCGCCAGCCTGAGTAACTTCAGCATTGAGGCAACGGAAGACAACAACACCCTGGCTTACACGCTTGACCTCAATGCCACCATCAGCAGCTCGGAACTCGGCGGCTCTGTCACCATCGTTACCGACACTGT
>JBDNAP010000423.1:0-3272 GCA_039768325.1 Thiogranum sp. | reverse complement strand
CTGATGGGCTACCAGGGCCGCGCCGTTGTCATCGACCCGGATATTTTCGCTGTCGCCGATATCTGGGATCTGCTGTCGCGCGATATGCACGGCAAAGCCATTATGTGCCGCATGCGTTCCGGGCCGAAGGGTCTGGTGGACCGCTGCAAGGCCAGCAGCGTGATGCTGCTGGATTGCGAAAAACTGACACACTGGAAGGTTGAAGCGCAGTTTAACGAGATGTTCGAGTTCAAACGGGATTACATGCCCTGGATCTGCTTGCGCATGGAAGACCCTGAGTCGATTGACTTTTTCGAACCCGAATGGAACGACTTCGACAAACTCACCGCCAACACCAAAATGCTGCACGTGACGCGGCGCAAGACACAGCCGTGGAAAGCGGGCCTACCGATAGACTGGCGTCCGGCGGAACGATTCCGTCTGTTTCCGCCGGTTGCCTGGGTGATGCGCGCCCGCCGTCACCTGTTCGGTGAGTACGGCTTGCTTGGCAACTATAAGGAACATCCGGATCAGAATCAGACCAGGCTGTTCTTCGGACTGCTCAAGGAATGTGTCGACAAGGGCATTGTCAGCGAGGATATGCTGCGTGAGGAAATGAAACACAACCACGTGCGGCACGATGCCTTTGAGGTACTGGACCGCACGCCGGACCTCGCGCCGCCCGGCAATCCCCCTCTCAAACTGTCAGCAGCATAAACCTGCGATTTCTCACAAGGTGAATCGCCGCCAGGCGAGACAAGGTGAATTGCGCAGCAAGAGAGGGCCCCCTGGGGGACAGGGCCTTAACCCACAGGGCACAAAGGTGATATCCTTTTCGGTGACAAAAACGGCTTAATTCTCGAAAAGCGCGCGCACCCGCATTGCCGCCCGTTGCACATCATCCGGTGGTGCCGCCTGCTGACCGGTAGGAAACGTCTGCCCCAGCCATACGGCCCGGCCGCTGGCCACCAGCTGGCGCTGAATATTACCGACGTCACGATGCGTTCGCCTGGCCGCAAGCAGCATCGCCAGCCTGTGACTCAGTGGCTTATATCGAAAATTATAGCCATGCCGCCACCAGGGTCGGGTGTCACCGGGGTCAAAAATATACAGCGGTTTGCAGGTAAAACTGGCCTCGGTCAGCATCGACATGCTCTCGCCGGTGACCACCAGCTGGTCGGCCAGGGCAAGATAGGCAAGATAGGGATTGTCGTCCCCCGCATCAGTCCAGTGGTGAATGTATGCGGGCACGCTTAACTCGCGCTGAAAGGCGTCAAAAGCAGGCCCCGGCGTACGGGCGCTGTCTGTTACCAGCAGAGACCCGCCGTCATGCAGCGACATGCTGTTGACCAGTTGCCCCAGACGCCGCCCTTTTTCTCCGGTAAAGACAAAGGGGCCACTATCGCCACCGATGAGCACGGCGGTACAGGGGCGTGGCAAATGCGCCAATCTTTGCCGCCATGCATCGGCAGCCTCGTTCAGACGCCCGCTCATAACACCATGAAGCGGCAGGTAATTCTTTAGCACGTTTTGCCGATCCGGTAAAAAATACTGTGGCGTCGTGACAATCAGGTCAAAGACATCCAGAGGCGCCCACGGGCGTCCGACATGCACCAGCCGGCTTCTGCCGCCTGCTTGTTTGCGAATCCACCGCGCCACCGGCTCGTTGCGACGTCCCGCTGTGATAATCAGATCTGGCCAGGGCGGGGATAACGCACTGGAAGACGTCTTGTCGATTCCGGCCAGCGTCACAGCAAGCAGCCGATTGCTCAGTAATTCGGTCTTCCTGTAGTTGAAACGCTTGACGTCATAACGCCAGCCAAGGGCGTCTGCCAGCGCCAGCACCTGCGCATTATCACCTGCCTTGTAACCGGTGAGCACCCAGGTCACCGGCCTGGAGGCACCGCCCTGTACGCTTTCGTTCACCCGTCAACATGGACCCGTATTAAAAATCGCGAGCTTACATGAATCACCGGGGAACTGCAGTGCTAATGCTCTGTTGCGGAAAAAAACGGTACAATAAAGGCTTATCAACCCGTATCCGTCGACAGGCGCAAACTTGGTCCTAAGCCGTTATATCACCGCAGAGATTACCAAGCCCATGTTTCTGGGCATCACTTTGCTGGTCATCGTTTTCACCGGCTACACTTTCGCGATAAAGTTGTCGGAGGCAGCAGAGGGGCTAATACCGCTTTCCGTAGTCGCCCGTCTCATCGGCCTGAAAAGCGTCATTACCCTGGAAGTGCTATTGCCCACTGCACTCTACCTGTCCATTATTGCCGCGCTGAGCCGATTTCACCGTGATTCTGAAATGACTGCCATCAATACGGCAGGCGTTGGCGAAGCCCGGATCCTGCGTTCGGTTATTACTTTGTCTGTTATGATCGCTGTGATCGTCGGTGCCATTTCGATATTTGCCCGGCCCTGGGCTTACCGTCAAAGCTACCAGATCGAAGCCGAAGCCCGCGCTGAATTCGATATTCGCAAAATCGAACCCGGCCAGTTCATCGAACTGCAGGGCAGCAAATTCGTTCTGTTTGCACGGCAAGTTGACAAGGACAAGGGACAATTGCAGGACGTATTCCTGCAGAGTGAGCAAGGTGAAAAAATACAGCTCATCTTTGCCCGGGAAGCCTTCCTGCCACCGGTTCGCGCCGGTGAACGCCGCAGCTTTGAATTCGTGAACGGCTACAACTACCTGCTCGACAGCCTCGGCAGCCAGGATACCACGTTGAAATTCAAACACCTGACAGTCTACATCCCGGCGGACAAGCAGGGCACCAAATATCGCAGGAGAGCCGAACCCAGCATCAATCTTTACCGATCTGACGCCCCAAAGGATATCGCCGAGTTCCAATGGCGGCTATCGACACCGCTTGCAACCGTGCTGCTCTCCCTGCTTGCAGTTCCGCTTAGCCGCAGCGCCCCCCGACAGAGCCGGTATCACAGTTTCATCCTCGCTATCCTGGTTTATGTCGGTCTTTTTAACTTGACCGGTGTAGCGCGCAACTGGGTTGAAGATGGCAAGGTCCAGAGTTTTCCCGGCATATGGTGGATATACCTGGTCCCGATTTTGCTATTCATCGGCTTGATGGTGGCGCCGAACTGGCGGCGCCGAAAGCGCTGACATGGGACTTCTGGACCGATACATTGCGTGGAATCTGCTGAAAGGCTGGCTGCTTGTCTGGCTGGTCATGACTTCGATATTCACCCTACTGGGTTTCGTTGAAGAGCTGGAACGCACCACGGAGCGCTACCAGATTGCCGATGCCCTACGGTTTATACTCTATACG
>JBDNAP010000422.1:0-8580 GCA_039768325.1 Thiogranum sp. | reverse complement strand
GCAATGCTGACAGTCAGGGGCACAGCGACGGGCTCGTGGGCCAGCGTTTCCCCGCCCGGCTCCGTCTGATCGCTCGTGTCCCCTGCAGGCCCTGCACCGGCAGTGAAGCGCAGCACGGCATCAGACACAGGCAGCTGCAGTTCGCCGGTAACAACCGGTCGGCCCTGATCAGCACGCAGCGCTAAGCGCCCTGCCAGTGGTGCCTGTCCGAACCTTGCAAACTCCGCAGGCCAGTCAACCCGCAACTCAAAACTCATTGCGAGGTCGCGCGAGGACGCTTCCAGCTTACCGTCGAGCATCATCCGGGAGTCCGCGAAGCTCACCTCGGCCTGCAGCGGCCAGGACCTGCCGGGCGTCAGCAGGTCCTTAAGCGGGCCGCCGTGCAGGTCAATCGTATACGGCTGTTGCCGAACACGGCCCCGCAGCACCAGCCCAAGCGCTTGTCCGGGACGGATCTGAAGGCTGACCTCATCGAACGTAACCTGGTTGAGCCGCCCGGACTTGTCAGCCGGGTAATTCAACACCACGCGCTGCAGAACCAGTTCCCGCAGGTCGAGCTGCCGTGCCAGCAGCTCTGCACTCGTCAACAGCAGCCGGGCATATGCCCCGCCGTCTGCTGCACCCGGTTCAGCAGGGACCGTGCCGTGTGTACCGACTCCCTGGGAATCCAGGTCGATACTGGCGTCTTCGATCAGCAACCGCCTGCCGCGCAGCTCACCCCGCAGCAGCGCGACCGGCGCCAGCCGCACCGCCACCCGACCGGAGCGGAGCAAGTCGCCCTGTCCTGTCGGACTGGCGATGCGGACGTCATGCGCTACGATGGTGGGAACCAGGGCCAGTTTAACGAGCAGCGCTCCACCAATGTGGACTTGCCTGCCAAGCACCCGGGAAGCGGCTGTTTCGATCGGGTGCCGGAAGCTGTCCAGCGGAATGGAAATACCCAGGCCCAGCACCACCAGCCAGCTAATTAACACCCCTGCCAGTATGCCCCCACAGACCATGGCAACCCGGCGGGTGAGTCGTCTTCGGCCCTGTTTCATAGCGGTCCTCCGAGCACAGCAACAATCATCTGCAAGGTGTATCCAGCTGCTGACAAGTAACACAACACCACGATCAGCTGCGCTGATAATGAGCGTACGCACAAAACGATAGAAATCGGCAGGTTCAGACGCGACCGATTTTTACTGATCCTTCATGGCCTCACTATTCGCAGAACGGCCGGGTATGTTGAGTACAAACATGCCGTTCAAAGTGGGGAGAAATGTGACGGTGAGAGGATCGAACCACCAAGCTCGTCCTGATGGGTGAGTTTAAAACAATTACACAAAACAAACAACAATAATAAAATCAATAATATACACAACTTCTTTATTGACTGCGTGTTGCCCTGCTCAGCCATTATCCGCCGGCACGCGCACCACCAGTCCACCATCGGTTTTACTAGCTCTCCCTTACCTGGCATGTGCACCGGCCCCGGGTTTGGCAGCGATCAGTCAGACGTTTATTGACAGTTGAAATCACATTTGCAGTCATCTTTATTGCTGTTACCGCCCCTCGTTTTTCATACTTATGTGATTGATGCTTCAGCAAACCAAGCACATGATAGTAAAAGAGTAATTTGCTAAAGTTCACAAAACAGTGGCCGACCAAGGTCGTGTTGATTAACGGAAGACACAGTTAAGTCCGAACATAGTCATTTTATTGACGTTTTCGTAGTGGTTATTTGAGGGCAGCCAATTGAATAGATTTACAGCATTTCTTACCCATTTGTTTATCAGTATTATCGTCGTCGGTATTTTTCTCGCGCTTACTTTCTTTGTCTGGTACCCGGCCCCGTACTTTGAGGTTGACGGGGCAAATTCTGTGATTGGTATTCTGGCGATGGTTGATGTGCTCCTGGGGCCGATACTGACCTTTATTGTGTTTAAACCAGGAAAACCCCGCTTGAAACTGGATCTGGGCATGATTGCCGCGGTGCAACTGACAGCGTTTGTCTATGGTGCCCATGTCATTTTTACCGAGCGTCCCGGATACGTAGTGCACCTGGTTGATAGTTTCCTCGTGGTGCCAACCAGTGCTGTGGATTTCAGCAATGCTTCTTACCCTGAACTGGAGGTCGGTTTGTTCACGGGACCAACCTTGACCTACCTGCGTTATCGCAAGGAAGGTGAGTCATTTGAGCAGATGCTTGCAAGAGTTTCCGCGGCCGGGGATTTGTCAACCAGGACAGAGTTTTACGAGCCCTACGAAAATGGCGTTGAAGATATTCTCGCCCAGGCGATGCCGGCAAGCAGAATTTTGGAGAAGTCTGAAAAGGATGCGGCGGTCCTGCAGAAGTGGCTGAGCGAACATAATCTCGACGTGAGTAACTTGATGTATACGCGCCTGACGGGTAAGAACAAGGCTATGGCGATGCTATTGGACGCCAGCAGCGGTGAACCGCTCGGGGCTATTGATGTCACCTCTTAGAAATAGACCGGTGCATAAATAAAGCGGCACCGGTGCAACTGCCATCCAGACCGCGAGGTACGGTTTCAGAGCGGGTAAAGGCCAGGCCCGATCCAGGCCCGCTTTTTCAACCGCCAAGGCATGGCGCGCAAGGTGATGTCCGACAGAGTGGCCGCGCCCGGTTCCCGGGCAACTTTCGGAAGTCCGGGCTGAACTGAATAGTATGGTGCCGGTGAGTGGAGTCGAACCACCAACCTCGTCATTACGAGTGACTTGCTCTACCAATTGGAGCTACACCGGCGTCGTTGGGCTCAGCGATTATACAGATTCGTGAATCACTTACTGCATCTGTAACCGCTACATTACGCTATTTGGGTTCAGACTTTAAATTGTGACGCAACCTGATAATGACTTCCACACCATCAATCACACTGCCCTCTGGAGCATCCGGAAGTCGATCCACGGGGATCTTGCTGGGATCAATGTCCGACAGTTCACCGGTATCGATATTATAAAAATGATGGTGTCGACTGGTGTTGGTGTCGTAGAAAACCCGACTGGGATCAACATTCACTTCGCGAAGAATCCCTTTGTGCGCGAACAGCCCCAATGTGTTGTAGACCGTCGCCTTGGAAACCCGGCTACCGGTAGCATTGACCAGTTCCAGTACCTGATCGGCGCTCAGATGCTGGTCGCGCACCAGTAACAGCTGGGCAATCTGCAGACGCTGCTGGGTGGGCAGGATGTCATAGTCCCGCAATCGCCGGGCAGCTTCCTCTTCGCCCAGTACAGGCATGCCGGTGGATTGACTCATTTAATTAGTATACGCCGCCATTTTAGACAAAGTCCAGATTCTCAACAGCCCTCGATATCAGACCTGTTTTCAGGCAGATAGGGTCGAGGATCGAGATCGGGCGAACACCCTGACAACTGATCAGCCAGCAGCCGGGCCGTAGCCGGCCCAAGCACAACGCCATTACGAAAATGACCGGCATTGATAAACAGGTTGCTTATTTCAGGATGCGGCCCTGTCATGGGAATGCCCTCCGGGCTGCCAGGCCGCAGGCCGGCCCAATGTTGCACAATTGGCTGCCCGGCCAGATCGGGAATCAGCGCGAAGGCGGATTGCTTCAGCTCCTGCAGGCCCGTTTGCGTAGTTTGCTTTTCGAACCCCGCATACTCCAGGGTACTGCCGACCAGTACGTGGCCATCACGGCGCGGAATGACATAGCGCCCTTGATACAAGGTAATACGCGAAACCAGTCCTGGCGGCCCCTTGAACAGAATCATTTGCCCGCGCACCGGTTCGATCGGCAGCGAAAGGCCGGTGGATTCCAGCAATCCTGCTGTCCAGGCGCCACTGGCGACAACAAAATAATCGGCGCCGATCTCCGCCGCAGGCGTAACAACCGCCTTGACCCTATCAGCTTCAATCTTCCAGCCCTGCGCCGGAGATTGCGAACGGATTTCGACACCCTTGTTTTCCAGCGTGGCACGCAGCGACTGTGCCAGGCGCGGATTGCGCACCTGGGCCACCTCCGGTAACCAGGCGACAGACGCCGGCACCAGTCCAAGCCGGGGTTCGAGTTGCTGCGCACTGGCACCATCCCGCAATTCCAGCAGGGCTCCGAAGCGCGTCGCCCACCACTGTATCGCATCCCTGTCTTCGACATCGGCAATCAGCAGCCCGGACAAGGTCCATTGCGGATCAATACCGGAATCACTTTCGAGATCCTGGCACAATTGTCGATAATAGCGTTGACTCCAGCGCGCCAGCTCACTGACCGGGTCCGGGTAGCGCCAAGGGTACAGAGGTGACAGTATCCCGCCACCAGCCCAGGATGATTCACGCGCCGGTTGCCCGCGTTCCAGGAGGGTGACCTGCATCCCCCTCGCCGCAAGTTCATGCGCTGTCAACATACCGATCAGGCCGGCACCCACCACGACACAGTCAGCCATTGCCATTCCGCCCTATGCTGTAAAAAGCACGGCTACCGCCGCCAGCAATCGGAACCCGCGTACCCTTGTCGATAATCAGGGCCGTTAACCCCGATCGCGAAAACCCCGCAGCGGTCCGACTGTTGCACACCCGCCGGCTGTGCGAGCACCAGGAAAGCAGCCGCATCAGCCTGTTCGATACGCAAGCGGTAGTAACCATCGGGTGATTCCTGCGAAATCCAGCCGAGGTCGCGAAGATCCTGTGTATAGCGGGGATTGCCGGCACGCCATCGCTCCTGGGCAAGCTGAACCTGCGCCAGTGCAACCATGGCATCACTACGCCGCGATTTGGCGACCAGCCCACTGAATGAAGGCATGGTAATGGTGGCGAGTATTGCAACAATAGCCAGTGTTATCAGTAATTCAAATAAAGAAAAAGCCGGGGTATACGGTCTATCCATGAGGCAACTCCTTTTGCCGGATCAGAACGAGAAGGCGATCATCCTTGCGCCTAGCACAAACGCGACTATACTTTGCGCGACAACAGGGAACAAGTTGCACTGGAGCCTGATCATGGAAGATACGAGGCATTCCGGTTTTACGCTTCTGGAACTACTGGTGACTTTGGCACTGGTCGGTCTGCTGGCGGGTCTGGCGGTGCCGGCAATGGGACGACTGCTGGACACTGCACGACTACGTTCAGCGACTGAAGCCTTGGCCCAGGAACTTCAACAGGCGCGAAACCACGCATTAACTCATCAACACAGCGTTTATTTTTCGCTATCCGTGGCTGCGGACCGGTGGTGTTACGGCTGGAGCGAACTCGCAGCCTGTGACTGCACGGCAGGCGATTCCGAAGCCACTGCCTGCCGCACAGACGGTGAGAACCCGCAACGGGTTCATCGCCGCCTGAGTTCGGAATTCCCTTCGGTCGAGCTGAACACGGCACAGCGTGCAGTTTCGCGGACCCTGCATTTCTCACCCCTGCGCGGAACTGCCAGCGCCGACTCGTTTGCGCAGCGCAACGGCGCTGGCGAGCTACGCGTGATCGTCAGCCCGCTCGGGCGGGTACGAGTCTGTTCAACAGGCGGCCGTCGACATCGCGCATGCTGACTTACGCTCATAAGCAACGCGGTATCACACTGCTGGAGTTGATGATTGCCGGTGTTATCGCCCTGGTTGCCTTGTCTGCCGTGCTAACGGTATACGGCGCGAGCGCGCGGCACAGCACCAGTCTGCTGCAACAGGCTCACTTGCACCAGCAGCTTCATGCCCTGATGCACCTGATCAGCCGTGACCTTAAACGTGCCGGCTACTGGCATTTCGACCCGCATTCTCGACCGGCAGCAGATAATCCGTTTCAAGACTCCACGAACCGGATACGCATTCAGGCCTACCCCGGACAAGGCCCGGACTCCTGCATTCTGTACGCTTATGACCTGGACCAGGACGGCCTCGTCGGTGTCGGAGCGTGTGACGATACAGATTGCGCAGACGCAACCGATGACGACAATGTCGAGCAGTTCGGCTTTCGTCTGCGCGGTACACGGGTGCAGTCGCGTTACGGTGGCACAGGTCTGGAATGCGACCGCGGTTACTGGCAAACGGTGAACGATCCGCTGATGGAAATCACTCAGCTTCAGTTCACACAACATGCCAGGTGCCTGAACCTGCTGGAGACCGATCGGTCATGTACACCGGATAGCCCGCAACTTGTACAGCACGCCCTGCAAATCCGGCTCAGTGGACAACTGCGTAACAGACCGGACAGCAACATGGCAATTTCCCGATGGGTGCGAATTCGTAACGATCAACTCAGGGCAGGTCAAATATGGTAAAGCAGCTAAAACCGGGGCGGGATGAGCAGGCTGGCGCCGCAACACTGCTGATCGCGCTGGTACTTATGATTTCGATCACCATCGGCACGCTGGAGGTTGCGCATACACTGGTCACGGAACAGCGCATGGCCAACAACGACAACTGGAACACCCGCCTGTTGTTACAGGCTGAGGCCGGGCTGACGGAAGGACTGGCCCATCTGACCCGTTCTCTACACACCATGTCATGGCGGCAGGCAACGGACAATAACACCCTCGTTCATACCATGACTGCAGGTTCAGCCGGGCCGGACATTCAAACCGAGGTGGTTTTCACCCGGCTGGCAGATCCGGATCCCTACATCTACATACAGGTAACGTCGAGCAGAGATGACGGTTCAGCACTTCAGGCGAGCATCGGCCAGTATGTCCGGCCGCTGTCAGTGCTGACGCCATGGACAGAATCGGCTCCGCCATTGATTCTTAACGGCTGCCTGACATCAATACCGATCAGCTTCGATATTCGCCCCCTGAATGCCGACTCCGATCAGGCAGGTGATTCCATGTGGCTGAATGGGGACAGAGCGTGCTCTTTACCGCGCATGATCGACGTCCACCGCGGGCTGATACAGTCAAAAATAACAGAGGACGACTTGTGGCCGCTTGTTTTTTCGGTCAGCAGAGAGGAGTTCAATTCACTGGCGACAGATCACAGCACGCTGGCGGATAGCGACCGCACTTACTGGCTGGCACAGGAAAGCGACCTCAACTCGGGCCGCTGGAACCGGAGCCTGGGGGCTGCGGACAGTCCTGTCGCGCTGTACTTTTCAGCGGCAATAGGCTGCCCTGAGTTTACAGACGGTGTCCGCCTGCACGGCGTTGTTTTTATCGACGCCGACTGCCCCGAACCAATCGCTGACTACGGCTTTGAAGTATTCGGCACCCTGATCGTCAACGGCAACCTCAATACAGCCAACACAAAGCTGCGCCTCAACCATATTCAGCATGCGGACACGCAGCAAATCCGGCTTCAGTTCCCGCTACTGCGCAGTATCCCGGTACCGGGCACATGGAAGGATTTTTAACTATGGAAGACAGACACCGCGGCTTCACTCTGATCGAGGCAATGGTTTCGGTTATGGTACTCAGTATTGGCCTGCTCAGTCTGGCGCAACTTCAGGTACGACTCTGGTCGGCTGCAAGCGACCTGCACTCGAGTGACGAGGCCTACCTGCTGGCAAGCAACAGGCTCGAAAAATTTGCCATAGCGCAGCTAATTGCCACTGATCTCTTACCCGATACCACGGCACAGCTCAGCGGTACGGCAACTCTGTTCGCTGTCGATCTATCACTGACCGAACAGCAGCAGCTGACCGAAGCAACGCTACGCGTTGAATGGGCGCATCAAAGCGGACTACGTTCGCTGGCGCTGGATACTGACATTTACACGAACTTCCGTGCATCCGATAGCCGCCTGCTGTTAGCGGTGGATTGATCGCGCTTAGCGGCAATCTGCCACGCCAGCAGCGCGCTTATTCATATTCCGCGCCTTGATTTACACCTTTCGTCGGTCTTCCACTACCGCCGGTCGTCACTCTGACCTGTTGATTACTATAAAGTTTTAATTCGTTTGTCCCCTATATAGAGGGACGGCAGAGGCGAGGTGACCAACCGGTTTGAGCCGCTTGTCGCGAATCACGATCCACTGATCGGAATTCGATTTACGGCGCCCCGGCGGCAGGAGTAGAAATAAGCCATGAAGAAAATACGCGGATTTACTTTGGTTGAATTGCTGGCGACGCTGACTGTCGCCGCCATATTGCTGACCGTGGGAGTGCCCAGCATGCAGGATCTTATTCGCAACAATCGCTTGACGGCGGCCACCAACCTGATTGTGTCTTCGCTCAATATCGCCCGCAGTGAGGCGATCAAGCAGGGCCGCAACGCCTCGGTGTGTGTCAGCGACACCCAGCCCCAGAACAGCTGCTCGGGCAACAACTGGCAGCTTGGCTGGCTGACGTGGGTGGACATCAATCAGAACGGCAACCTCGACTTTCCCCAGGAAGTTCTTCGAGTCGTAGAACCGCTGGCCAATTCAATACAGATCACCACCGCGGCCCCCCTTGGTCAGGCCAGTTTTCGGATCGACCCACAGGGCAACGTAAATAGCGCAAATACCACACTGGAGCTGTGCGATGACCGAACCGGCGAGACAGGACGTCTGCTGCGCGTCATGGCGACCGGCGGTATCAGTCTGGACAGCCAGCATAACTGTGTCTAGGAGGATTAAGGTGAGCAACATTCATTATCAAAAGACGGCTTCTCCCATTGCCTCCCACGCGGCTGGCTTCACGCTGATCGAAGTCATGGTAGCGGT